>JAISNE010000079.1 GCA_031276375.1 Accumulibacter sp. | reverse complement strand
CATGAGGCCGACCAGGAAGCCCTGGTCGGCGAACTCGCGGTTGCGCGACTGCAAGCGTTCGGCCAGAAGCTCCAGCAGGCGGCCGCGCGTGGCGGCGAGCGGCAGCAGGGGATTGGCCGCCGAGCCGCCGCGCTCGGGGTTGGTGTAGATCAAAAGTTGCAGCCAGCGCCGCAACTGCTTCCGGCCCAGCAGCGTGATGGCGTGGCGCAGCGAGGTGACGCGCGTCGCCAGTCCGGTGCCGACCGAATTGATCAGGCGCAATATATTGACGGTCAGACCCGGCTCGACCTTGAAGGCATTTTCGATTTCGCTGGTATCGGCGTCCTGCATGACCAGCCCGAGCAGGCGCAGCAAGGATATCTGCGAGGGCTTGAGCTTCTTGCCGACGATGACCGACGGCTTGGCGAAGTAGTAGCCCTGGAACAGATCGAAACCAAGACGCATGCACTGTTCGACCTGTTCGGCCGATTCCACTTTCTCGGCCAGCAGTGTCTTGCCGAAGGGCTTGAGCTGTGCGACCAGCGCGGCCAGTTGCCCGGATTCGAGGCCCAGCACGTCCACCTTGATGATCTCGGCCAGCTCGAACAGCGGCCGATACGCTTCCCTGGCGTTGATCACGTCATCCATGGCCAGGGAAAATCCCATCTCGCAAAGTTGCCGGCAACGGGCGATGACTTCCGGCGTGGGCGGCACGCTTTCCAGTATTTCGAGCACGATGAGCGCGGACGGGAGCGCTTCGATCAAGTCGCTGAACAGGAATTCCTGGTCGACGTTGATGAAACCACGGTAAGGGCCGAGCGTCTCGTCCACGCTCAAGCCGGTGAAGGTGTTGGCGATGACCGTCGCCGTGGCCCGCGCCGGATCGTCGACCCTGGATACGTTGCCGGTGACGATCGGCCCCGTGCGGAAAAGCAGCTCGTAGGCCAGTAACTGTTGCTCGCGTCCGAGAATCGGCTGGCGCCCCAGGAAAATCTGCGAGCTGTATGTTTCAGACATGTTGCGCCGGGTGCTTTCGGTCAAGAATCGATACCCGCCAATTGTATAGGGTTTCCTCCGCTTGCTGTGAGCGGGCGTTCGGCGCGGAGCGGGTCAACGCGCCAGATTGTTGGCCCAGCCCAGCGCCCGCGTGAGGCAACCGTTGACGCAGGCGGTATCGATGCCGGACAGGCGCCCCAGGACCGCGGCGGCCTTGTCCGGCGTTTCGTCCTCCAGCGCCTCGACCAGCGTGAGCAGATCGCCCAGCACGCCCCGGCGTTCGCCGAGCGCTTCGAGCACCGGCGCGGCGAGCGGCAGTTGGGCGAGAATTTCGCCGGACTTGGCGCCCAGTATCGCCGACATCAGCGACAGGATCCCGGCCATGAACGCCTGATCGACGAGATCACGGCCGTATTGCCCGATTTCGGACGTGTGGTCGACCAGCAATTCCATCAGGCGCCCGCGCGTTGCCGCCAGTTGCAGCAAGGGATTGACCGCCGGGACCGAAGTCGACGCGCCGCTGTAGAGCAATAATTGCAGCCAGCGCAGCAACTGGCGGCGGCCCAGCAGGGTAATGGCGTGGCGCAGCGAGGTGATGCGGGTCGTCAAGCCGCTGCCGGCGGAATTCGTCAGGCGCAGCAGACTGAGGGTCAACACCGGCTCCTGCTTGAATACCGCCTCGATCTCCACGGTATCGGCGTCCTGGCTGATCAGCCCGAGCAGGCGCAGCAACGCCGTCTCCGAACTTTGCAGCCGCTTGCTTTCGTTCGCCTTCACCGTCGGCTGGGCGAAATAATAACCCTGGAAGAGATCGAAGCCGAGTTCGTGGCACAGACGCATTTTCGCGTCGCTTTCGACTTTTTCGGCCAGCAGGGTCTTGCGCAACGGCTTGAGCGCCGACACGAGCCGCTTCAGACGATCCGCCTCCGCGCCGCCGACATCCACCTTGATGAACTCCACCATCTTGAGCAGCGGTTTGCCCTCGATATCCAGCGCTTCCGACGATTCCGGCCGCACGTGCGTCGCCAGGATATAGCCCTGCTGCCGAAGCAGCTCGCAATGGGCGATCATCGCCGGCGTCTGGGCCACCGTGTCGAGAATCTCCAGCACCACCGTGCGCGCGGGCAGCGCGCTGACCTGCTCGCCGCACAGCAGACCCTGATCCGCCTTGATGAAGCCCTGGTACGGACCGAGCGCCTCGGCCAGGGAAAGCTCGGTGAAGGTATCGACGATGACCGCCGGCGGGACCGGGGCCAAGCCGCCGTCGAGGGAACCGGCGGAATCCCCCTTCCCGGCGCTGGCGCCGCGAAACAGCAACTCATACGCGAACAGTTGCTGCTGGCGATCGAGAATGGGCTGGCGGGCGAGGAAAACGTCTTGCGGGTCAGTATCGGACATGATGATTCCTTTCGCGCGGTTGCTTGCTGCCGGTCACGGCATCCCAAGATTCATCATAGCATTCCCGGTGAAAAAAACCCGGCGGCGGCTCCATGCTTCGCCACCGGGCCGCGTTGAAAGCGTGTTTCCGACACCATCCTGCCGCGCTGTCCGTCCTTGCGTCGCCAACGATTCAGCGGCCGGAATCAAGCCGGAATCAAGCCAAAATCCCGCCGGAATCCCGCCAAAATCAGCGGTGCGCCGCGACGATGGTGACCAGGGTTCGCATCTGCTCGCCGACCAGGGCGGCGATCTTTTCATCGATCAGATTGCCGTCGGCGTCGAAACTGCCGGTGAAGGCGTTGGCGAACACTTCCGGCTTGTTCAAAGGCCGCAAGTTGAGGCAAACGCAAATCTGCCGCAAATGATATTGCGCGCGCGAGCTGCCCATGCCGCCGGCGGCGCCCAGAATGGCCACCGACTTGCCGCTCAGCAAGGCGTTGTCCGG
>JAISNE010000413.1 GCA_031276375.1 Accumulibacter sp. | reverse complement strand
GAGAGTTCCGATGGTTTGATGAAGCGCGCGTAGTCGTGCGTTCCCTTGGGCAGTAGTCCGGCGATGTACTCGGCGCCGACGATGGCGAGCAGATGCGACTTTGGATTGCGGTTGAGCGTGGAAAAGAAGACGTGACCGCCGGGTTTGACCAGCGACGCGCAGGCCGCGACGAGGCTTGCCGGGTCGGGAACGTGTTCGAGCAGTTCCAGGCAGGCAACAACATCGAAGGCGCCGGGCGTTCGCTGGGCCAGCTCCTCGGCGGAGATCAGCCGGTAGTCGACTGTCTGGCCGGTTTCCAGGAGATGGAGCCTGGCCACGCTCAGCGCCTTTCCGGAAAGGTCGATGCCGGTGACGCTGGCGCCGCGCCGGGCCAGGCTTTCGGACAGGATGCCGCCGCCGCAGCCGATATCCAGCGCCGTCTTGCCGGCAAGCGCGACATGCCGGTCGATCCAGGACAAGCGTAACGGATCGATTTCGTGGAGCGGCCTGAATTCGCTTTGCGGATCCCACCAGTGGTGGGCAATCTGGCCGAATTTGTCGAGTTCCGAAGGGTCGGCGTTGGGCATGGCGTCCGTCCGTGTAAAGGCCATAAAAAAGCCCTGCCGAAGCAGGGCTTTCATTGTACCGAAGCGGAATTACTTCGTCGTGGTGCCGATGATTTCGATATCGACGCGACGGTCGGGTTGCAGGCAGGCGATGACCTTCGGACTCTTCGCTCCCTTGCAATCGCCGGGCTTGGTCACCGGCTGCTTGCTGCCCTTGCCCTCGGTGTAGACGCGGTTGGCCGGGATGCCCTTGCCGACCAGATAGTCCTTGACGGCGGCGGCGCGACGTTCCGACAGCTTCTGGTTGTAGGCGGCGCCGCCGATACGGTCGGCGTGACCGACGGCAATGACGACTTCGAGCGTGAGCTGCCGGGACTTGGCAATGACGTCGTCGAGCTTGGCCTTGCCTTCGGGACGCAGCACCGCTTTGTTGAAGTCGAACAACGCGTCGGCGGCAACGGACACTTTCTTGATTTCCGGCTTGACCGGAGGCGCCTTGGTGGCGGCGACGGACGTGGGAGCCGGAGGAGCCACCTTCGGCAGCAGATCCTTGTCGCACTTGCTGCCCGCGGGATCCTTGGCGACGGCGGCGGGTGTCCAGAAGCTGGTCCGCCAGCAGAGGCCGTATGGATCCACCACGACTTCTCCACGCGAATCAATGGCATAGATGCGGTCTACGGCCTGAGCTTGCGCCAACGAGGCGCACAGGCCAAGGGTTGCGGCCAGCAGGGCCATCAGGGAATGTTTTGCTGTTTTATTCATCTCGATTTACCTCGTTAGTGTTGATCAGAGCCTGCGGATTTGTCCAAATGGGTTGTTGCGACTCGATATCGGGAAAGACCAGGAAACATTTCAATTTCAGGAACGAATCCGATTCTGCCACAAAGTTGCCAGATTTTTCAACTCAATCGTGCGGTAACAGAGCAAGGCTCCATCGGAAACACAAGCCTTTCCAGCTACCCATACGTCCGACACATGTTCACGTCCGGCCGAATAGGCAAGGAGTGACGATGGATCGTAACACGGCGCCAGTGAAGAGTCATCCGTTTTGATGGCGCAGAGGTCCGCCGACTTGCCCGCTTCGATGCTGCCGATTTCCCCGTCGAGGCCGAGCGCGCGCGCGCCATCGAGCGTCGCCATGCGCAGCGCGCGATGGGCGTCCACGGCCTCGGCCTGCCCGCTGGAGCCTTTGGCCAGGATCGAGGCCAGACGCATTTCCTGGAGGATGTCCAGGCGGTTGTTGCTCGCCGCGCCATCCGTTCCAAGGCCGACGTTCACGCCCCTGCGGAGCATCTGGACGACCGGCGCGATGCCGCTGGCCAGCTTGAGGTTGGAACCGGGGCAATGCGCGACCGAGCAGCCGTGCCGGGCCAGGAGCTGCATTTCATGATCTTCCAGATGAACGGCGTGGGCGCCGACCAGCCCCGGGCCGAGCACGCCGAGACGGCGCAAGCGCTCGATCGGCCGCATTCCGAAGAGTTTCAGGCTGTCCTCGATTTCCTTGCGCGTTTCGTGGATGTGCAAATGGAGCGGAATGGCGCATTGTTCGGCGAGGGTCAGCACCTTCTCGAAACCGCGGTCGCTGACCGTGTAGGGGGCGTGCGGGGCCAGGCAAAACCCGAGCAGCGGGCTGTCGCGGAACTGGTCGCGGATGGCCAGGCCCTTGGCCAGATAGTCGTCCGCGTCGGCCGCGTAGGCGGTTGGAAAGTCGGTCACGATCAACCCGATCACGGCCCGGATTCCCAGCGCCTGCGCGGCTTTCGCCGTGGCCTGGGGGAAAAAGTACATGTCGTTGAAACAAGTGACGCCGCCGCGCAGCATTTCCGCGCCGGCCAGCAAGGCGCCGTCGTAGACGAACTGGGGCGAGACATGTTTCGCTTCGGCCGGCCAGATATGCTCGCGCAGCCAGACATCCAGCGGGAGATCGTCCGCAAGCCCCCTCAGCAGGGCCATCGCGGCATGCGTGTGCAGATTGACCAGGCCCGGAATAAGGAGATGGTCATGCAGTTGCGTCACTTGGCGGGGGGCGAAGCGAAATTTTCCTTCCGACTGTTGCAAAATTGCAACAATCCGGCCCCGGTCGACGGCGACGGCGTGATTTTCAAGGACGATCCCGGCCGGTTCGACGGGAATGATCCACTTGGCTTCGATGAGCAGGTCGATGGGTTCGGACATCGCGCGGTTCGCTTGTTTGCAGTGAGTGACAGCCGTTTGCATTGACCGGAGAGCGTATCGGAAGCCGTCCGGCAGCGTCGAGTTTACTTCGGAATCGACGGCTTTTGTCCCGTCGATCGCGCTGGCCGGTGAGGCCGCGCTGGTCTACACTTCGCTACTCGTTACGGGAAGGAAAGCAACATCGTGTTGACCAAAGCCACGGCGTCCGGGTGGCCGGACGGGGAAATCCGGGAAGGAAGCGGCGATGCCGCGGCCTGCGGCGATGCCGCGCGCGGCGAGGGAACGGTCGTGCCGGCGAATTCGGCGCGGGTTGGCAAGGCTGAACGCTCGGCCATTTTCCGATGAGCGATACGCGACGCAAGATCATCAGCCTGCCGGTCTTCGCCGACGGTGAGCAGCGCCCGCTCAACCCGCGCCGCAAGCCGCTTCGCGGCGGGGGAAG
>JAISNE010000370.1 GCA_031276375.1 Accumulibacter sp. | reverse complement strand
TGAAGGGCCGCCTCCCCTGCCCCTTGGAGCAGTTCCCGGAGATAAACGACGGGGATTGCGTAGCTGATTCCCGAGGGGTGGGAAAGCACGCTTTCTTTTGTTCCCTTGACGAAGACCATGTTGACGATGCCGATGACTTCTCCGGTTTCCACATTCAACAGTGGCCCGCCGCTGTTGCCGGGGTAAGCCGTGCCGTCGAGCTGGTAGATGTCGAAGGTTCCGCTTTTCAGGCGGCGGATCTCTTTTTCGGTGAGTTGCCGCGCGTTCGCTCCCGGCAGGACAATGGGGGTGATCGCCGAAACGATCGCGCGATGCGTGACCGGCGTCAGGCCGAGAACCGCGCCTATCGGGAAGCCGATGAAGGCGGCGTCCTGCCCTTCACTGACCGTTTCCCGGCTGAGGGAAAGCGGCGGCAGCGGCGGCCCCTCTATTTTCAGCAGCGCCAGATCGTGGGACTTGTCGACCCTGAAGAGCTTCGCCGTCCGTTGCCGCGACTCGCCGCCGCCCGCCGGAATCCGCACCACCCTGGTTTCGCCGCCCGTGGCGGACAGGGACTCCGGAACGACGTGGGCGTTGGTCGCCACCAGATTGCCGTCTCCCAGGACGAAGCCGGTTCCGCGCAGGCCGAAAGCGGGACTCCGGGCGCGGTCGAAGGCGCCGATGGCGACGATCGACGGTTTGACGCGCCGGATCATGTTGGGCAGCGCGGACGAGGCGCGGCCCGGCAGCGCGAACGCCGGCGCCGCCAGGATGACCGCCAGTGTCTTGCCGACGAATTGGCGCCGGGTTCCGTCGTATGGCATCGCCGGCTACCTGGCCCGCCCGCCGGCGCGGAGAATGCGCGGAAGCTCCGGCGAGGGGGCGGTCACCCGCGGATCGAACGGGTGCTCGTTTTTCTGGAAGAGGCGCAGGATCCGGACGACGTAGCCGCGCGTTTCCGCGTAGGGCGGAATCCCGCGATAACGCTCGACCGCGCGCTCCCCCGCGTTATACGCGGCGGCCACCAGCGGAACGTTGCCTTCGAAATACGCCAGCAGCCAGCGCAGATAGGCCATCCCGCCGCGGATGTTCTGTTCCGGGTCGAGCGGCCTGCGGACGTTGAAACGCGCCGACGTTTCGGGAATCAACTGCATCAGACCCTGCGCGTTTTTCCGCGAGACCGCGGCCGGCTCGAAATTCGATTCGGCGCGGATGACGGCCAGGGCCAGTTTCGGGCTGACGCCGTATTCCGGGGCCAGCTTGCGCACCAGTGCGTCTATTTTCCGCTGCATGGGACTTTCCGCGCGGAACGGGTGATCGTCTTCGACCGGTTTTTTCACCGGATTCATGCATTCGGGCAAGGGGGCCGCCTTTTCGCCGACGAAGCGCAGCATTTTCCGGGAGTGTTCGTGCCCCTGCCGCGCGGCGAGCTGGAAGAAGGCCGAGGCGAGTTCGTCGTTGCGCTCGACGCCGCGCCCGTTGGCGTAGATCCATCCCAGGCTGAACTGCGCCTCCGCGTCGCCGTATTGCGCGCCATCGCAATAAAGACCGAGCGCGCGTTCGATATCCACGGGCACGCCTTCGCCGTGTTCGTAGGAACGCGCTTCCATGCGCAGCAGACGCAGGATTTCCGGACTGACCCGCGGCGCCGGGTTTTCCACCGCCGGCAGGGAAAGAGCCGGCGGCGCCAGCGCCAGCCCGGTCAACGCCGCCAGCAGGCGAGGCTTGACGCGGCGTACCGTCGTCATCATGCTTCACGCCCGGCGGCTGGCGCGGCCGGCGAAAAGCGCGACAGGTACCAGGGCATGGCCAGACGCAGGCCGTCGGCCAGCCGGTGCGTCGGCGCGTAGCCGAGCAGCCGCGCGGCCCTGGAAATATCGGCCTGCGAATGGCGAACGTCGCCGGCGCGGAAATCGCCATGAACGGGACTCGCCACCCGGTGGCCGGGGCGGTGGACGAGTAGGGCCTCGCGCAGCATTTCGAACAGCGTGTTCAGGGAAGTGCGTTCATTGAGCGCGACGTTGCATATCTGGCCCGGCGCCTGCGGATTTTCGGTCGTCGCCGCCAGCAGGTTGGCCTGCACGGCGTTGGCCACGAAACAGAAATCGCGGCTGGTTTCCCCGTCGCCGTTGATCCGCACTTCTTCGCCGAGCAGCATCGCCCGCGTCCAGCGCGGAATCACCGCGGCATAGGCGCCCTCCGGATCCTGGCGCGGACCGAAAACGTTGAAATAGCGCAAACCGATCGAGTCCATGCCGTAACAGCGGCCGAACACCTCGGCATACAATTCGTTGACCAGCTTGGTCACCGCGTAGGGCGACAACGGACGGCCGATATTCTCCTCGACCTTGGGCAAGGCCGGATGGTCGCCGTAGGTCGAACTCGAAGCGGCGTAGACGAAGCGTTTGACACCGGCGTCCCTGGCCGCCACCAGCATGTTGAGGAAACCATCGACGTTCGCCGCGTTGGTCGCCCGCGGATCGGCCAGCGAACGCGGAACCGATCCCAGGGCCGCCTGGTGCAGGACGTAATCGATTTCCCGGCAGGCCGCGCGGCAGTCGTCCACCTGGCGAATGTCGCCCTCGATGAAGCGGAATTTCCGCCATCGGGCCGGCGTCGCCGAAGCGCGAATCTCGTCGAGATTGCGCGCGTATCCCGTGGCGAAATTATCCAGGCCGACGACCGTTTGATCGAGTTCGAGCAGGGTTTCGACGAGATGCGAGCCGATGAAGCCGGCGCAGCCGGTCACCAGCCAGCGCGCCGGGCGCGCCGGCAGGCGCTGTCGCAGCAGGTCATAAGCGGTCACAGACGCCACGCGGTGATTCCCAGTTTTTTCAGTTGTGTTTCGTCGAACAGGCTTTTCACGTCGGTCAATACGCCTCCCGGCTGCAATTTTTCCACGTAATCGGCAACGGGCCGCTCGCGGAACGCCCGGTGCGCCACCGCGGCGACGATCGCCACCGCTTTCGGCAGCGCCTCCCAGGGCGTCAGTTCGACGCCGTACTCGCGCCGGGCCTCGCGCGCGTCCGCCACCGGCTCGTGCACGAACACGCGCGCGCCGTAGGACTGCAATTCGCGGATGACATCGATCACCCGCGAGTTGCGCAGGTCCGGGCAGTCTTCCTTGAAGGTCAGGCCCAGCACGACGATCGGCGCGTCCTTGACCTTCCAGCCGTTGCGCACGAGGTTCTTGATCGTCTGTTCGGCGATGAACTTGCCCATTCCGTCGTTGATCCGGCGTCCCGCCAGGATGACCTCCGGATGATAGCCGAGCATTTCCGCCTTGTGCGTCAGGTAGTAGGGATCCACGCCGATGCAGTGGCCGCCGACCAGGCCCGGACGGAAAGGCAGGAAATTCCACTTGGTTTCCGCCGCCCGGAGGACTTCCAGCGTATCGACGCCGATCCGGTCGAAGATGATGGCCAGCTCGTTCATCAAGGCGATGTTCAGATCGCGCTGCGTGTTTTCGATGACCTTCGCCGCTTCCGCGACCTTGATGCTCGACACCGGATGCACGCCGGCGGCGACGATGCTCGCGTACATTTCGCGGACCCGTTCGAGGGTTTCCGGCGTGTCGCCGGAGACCACCTTGACGATCCGGGTCAGCGTGCGCTCCTTGTCGCCCGGATTGATCCGTTCCGGCGAATAGCCGACGAAGAAATCCCGTTTCCACTTCAGCCCGGATTCCCGCTCGACGATCGGGATGCACACTTCCTCGGTCGCGCCGGGATAGACCGTCGACTCGAAAACGACGGTCGCGCCGCGTTTCAGGTTCCTGCCCACCGAGCGCGACGCGCCGATCAGCGGGCCGAAATCCGGCTGATGCGCTTCATCGATCGGTGTCGGCACCGCGACCACGATGAAATCGGCTTCCGCCAGCGGCGCCGGATCGTTCACGAATTCGAGGCGCGATGCCGCCCGCAGCTTCTCGCCGCTGACTTCGCCGGTGGGATCGGTGAATTTCCGGTAAGCGGCGATCTTGTCCGCCGAAAGATCGAAACCGATCGTCCGCCATTTCCCGCCGAATTCCACGGCCAGCGGCAAACCCACATAGCCCAGGCCCACGATGGCGACTGTCGTCATGACCGTTTCCTTTCCTGTTTATCTCAAGCCCTGCAACAGTTCGCTGACCTCGCGGCTCCTGGAAAACCTGTCGCCCAGCATGTTCAGTTCGATCAGCATCGACTTGGCTTCCGCCGTTTTTCCGGCCTTGACCAGCGCGCTGGCGAGATTGAACTGGATCGTCGGATTGTTCGGCGCCAGCGAATTCGCCTTCCTCAACAATTCGATGCCTTGATCGAGATCGCCCTTGAGCACCAGCATGGCGCCGAAGGTATCGATGATGTTCGCCTGCTCCGGAGCCAGCCTGTAGGCTTTTTCGGCCAGCTCGAACGCTTTCGGATCCTTGTTCTGCGCCATGACCCAGGCCAGATTGTTCAACAGGGCCGGGTTGTCCGGCTGACCGTCCAGCAGGGTCCGGTAGTGCCGGATCGCCATCGCGTAATCCTTGCGGGCGGTGGCCGATTCTGCCAGGTAAAGGCGGAAGCGCTGATCCTTGGGATGTTCCTTCAGCCAGGCGGCGGCAAACTTGTCCGCTTCGCCGGGAACGTTCCGCGCCAGCAGCGCGGCGTGCAGACCCATCGCCAGCTCGTTCGCCCCGGTCTTCCGGATGCCGTTCCGGTAGGCTTCCGCCGCTTCTTTCCAGGCCTTGCCCACGACGTGGCAATCGCCTTCCAGAAGGTAGCCGACCGGATTATCGGGGAACTGCCGCTGCACGTTGCGGGCCGTCGCGACGGCGTTCGACAGACGCCCGGCATCGAGATCCAGCATGATCATGCCGCGCTGCGCTTCGATCGAGTCGGGCTTGATCGCCGCCGCCTTGCGCAGGCTTTGCATCGCGGCATCCTTGTCATTGGCCGCCACGTGGATCTCGGCCATGCGCAGATAGGGCTGGATCGCGCCGAGATTCTGTTCCGACAGCTTGCCGTAGATCGAAAGCGCCTGGTTGTAGTTCCCCGCCGCCTGATGCGCCCTGCCTTCGGCATCCATGATGACCGGATTGTTGGGCAAGACGGCCAGCGCGTCCTGGGCCGCCATCACCGCCTTGCCCGCGTCTTTCGCGCCGATGTGGAAATTGATCTGCGCCAGGCGCGACGCGACGTCGGTGGGATTCGCGGCCACCGACCGATCGATCAGCGCCACGACCTCCTCCTTCTTTCCGCCGGCGCGCCCCTCCAGTTCGGCGAGCGCCAGGAGCGCCAGCGAGCTTCCCGGAGTTTTCGCCAGAACGTCCCGGAAACGCTTTTTCGCCTCGTCCGGCCGCCCGGCGGCCAAGTCGAGCCGCGCCAGATTGGCGATCGCCGGGAAATACTCGGGATTCTTCCGCAAGGCGGCCTCGAAGCTCTTCCTAGCCCCGTCCGCATCGCGTTTGCCGAGCAGCGCGGTGCCGCGCAGATTGTCGATCAGCGGAGCGACCAAGGGATCGTCCGCGCGCTTTTTCTCCAGGGCGCCGATGGATTTGAGCGCCTGATCGAACTTGCGTTCCCGCAACTGCGAAGCGATCAGCGCCATGTCCGCGCGGATGCCGGTATCGCCCGAAGCGATCTTCTCCAGTTCCGCGTGGGCCGTCTCGGTCTGCCCCCTGGCCAGCCGGGTGAGCGCCACCGCCGTTTGCTTGCCCTTGTTTTCCGGATCCAGCGCGGCGGCCCTGGCGAAATAGCGGCTGGCTTTCTCGACATCGCCGGTTTGCATGAACACCTCGCCGGCCAGCGCCAGCATGTTGGAATTGTCTTCGATTTCGTCCAGCACCGGCCG
Source organism: Accumulibacter sp. (assembly GCA_031276375.1). GTDB lineage: Bacteria > Pseudomonadota > Gammaproteobacteria > Burkholderiales > Rhodocyclaceae > Propionivibrio. The sequence goes on along the minus strand of JAISNE010000370.1, from coordinate 4,216 downwards.
CAGGACGCCGAGCGCCTTGCTCGGCTGCCCGCCGCGCAAGTACGAGGCGATCAGGATGCGGCGCGCGACGCTCGTTTTGGCCAGTTTCGGGAGCGCCGACTGCAAATACCGCTCGGCGTTGGCATACGACTTCAGCTCGAATTCGATGGCTCCGGCCAGTTGCTGCCCCGGCACGCTGTCCGGAATCACCCGCAGGAACTGCTGGATGACCTCGCGCGCTTCGGCGAACCTTTTCTGCCGGTACAGGAATTCCGCCCGGATATAGGCCGTCTGCGGGCTGGCCGGCGCGACCTTGCGCATGGCCTCGAATTCATTTTCCGCTTCGTCGATCCGGCCCGCTTCCATCTGGCGCGTAATCAGCGACACGTAGGCCGGCAGGTAATCCGGCTTGAGTTCGAGAATCCCGCGGTAGATGGCCAGCGCCTCCTCGATCCTGCCCTCGAACGCCAGGAGATCTCCCTTGAGCTGGCTGGCCTCGTGGAATCCGGGATTTTTTTCCAGCGCCACGTCGAGCCAGGCCAGGGCGCCGCCGACGTCGCGGGCGAAGGCCCGCACCCTGGCCTGGCCGAGCAGCGCCGGGGCGAAGCCGGGAACGAGCGACAGCGCGCCGGCGAAGGACTTCCCCGCCGCCACCGGATCGTTCAGCGCCAGGTAGGCGTTGCCGATCGTGCTTTGCAATTCCGCCCGGCTTTCCGGATCGGACAACTCGATCCCGCCGAAGTCGTCGACCACCTTCCTCGCCTGCCCGAGCAGCAGCGAAGTCCGCGCCTGTAGAGGAATCACCCGGTCCGCCGGATAGCCCGCTTCGGCCGCCTTGCGCAATTCCATGTCGGCGGCCGAGACGTTGCCCTGCTCCAGCAGCGTTTTCCCCAGCAGAAACCGCGCTTCGATCAGGCCGGGTCTACTTTGCAGCGCGTTTTTCAACTGAATCACCGCCGCGTTGAGATCGTTTTTCGCCAGATAATCCCTGGCGGACGCCAGCATCGTCTCCGGGCTGTCGCCGCCGCAGGCGGCCAGCGACAAGCCGAACAGCAGCGCCAGAACCGTTTTGAAAGCCGTCGTTTTCCAGTTTTTCATGAGAATCCCCATCGGAAAGCCTGTCCTTCGGGAAAAGGAAGTCATTTTAGCCCGTGGCGATGCATCAGGTCATACAGTGTCGGCCGGCTGAGCCCCAGGGTTTCCGCGGCGCGCAGCACGTTGCCATTGGCCCGCCCGAGCGCCGCGATGATGACCCGCTTCTCGGCCTCCTCGCGCGCGCGCCGCAAGTCGAGCACGATCTCCTCCGGCGCGGCCGCTTCCAGACCGATGTCGTTTTGCGTGATCTGGTTGCCGTCGGCCATGATGACCGCCCGCTTGACGCAGTTTTCCAGCTCGCGCACGTTGCCCGGCCAGGAATGTTTTTCGATGGCGCGGATCGCGTCTTCGCGCAGGCTCATGCCGCCGCGCTTGTGTTCGTCGGCGAAACGGCGCACGAAGGCGTGCGCCAGGAGCGCCGCGTCTCCCTGCCTGTCGCGCAGCGGCGGCAGCGAAACGACGATCTCGGCGAGGCGGTAGTACAGGTCCTTGCGGAATTTGCCTTCCCTTATCAAGGCCTCGAGATCCTGGTGGGTCGCGCAGACGATGCGCACGTCGACCGGAATTTCCTGGCGTCCGCCGATGTGCTCGATGACGCGCTCCTGTAGGAAGCGCAGCAGCTTGGCTTGCAGCGGCAGCGGCAAATCCCCGATTTCGTCGAGCATCAGCGTGCCGCCGTTGGCGGTTTCGATCTTGCCGTGCGTCGTTTTGACCGCGCCGGTGAACGCGCCCCTCTCGTAGCCGAACAGTTCGCTTTCCAGCAAGGTGTCCGGGATCGCCGCGCAGTTGATGGCGATGAAGCGCCCCTTGCGCCGCGGCGAGGCGGCGTGCACGCCGCGGGCGATCAGTTCCTTGCCGGTGCCGCTTTCGCCGAGAATGAGCACCGTCGCGTCGCTCACGGCGACCTTTTCGACGGTGCGGCAGAGGCGCAGCATTTCCGGATCGCGCGTAATCAGCCCGGCGAGCGCGTCCGGCTGGTGCATGAGCCGCAGGCGGAGGTTTTCCTGCTGCAAGTCGTACAACCGGTAGGCGCGCTCGATGGTCAGCCCGAGCATGTCGATCTCGAACGGCTTGGCGAAGAAGTCATAGGCGCCCAGGGCCACCGCCCGCAAGGCGTTGCCGCGATCGTTCTGGCCGGTGAGGACGATGACTTTCGTCTCCGGCGCGATCGAGAGCGTGTCTTCGAGCAACCGGAAACCTTCCGAGACGGAATCGGTGTCCGGCGGCAGGCCCAGATCCATGGTCACCACCGGCGGACGGTAGCGGCGGATCAGCGTCAGGGCGCTCTCGCGGTCGTCCGCGGTCAGGCTCTCGTACCGGTCGAACGCCCAGCGGAGCTGCTTTTGCAGCGCCGGATCGTCCTCGACGATCAACAACGGCCGCTGTTTTTCCGCGCTCATGCGAAGACTCCCTCCTTTGCCGACACCCCGGTTCCCAAGTCGAACAATGGTAACAACAAACGGACTTCCGTACCGGCATCGAGTTCGCTCTCGACCGATATCTTGCCGCCAAGTTCGTGGACGTACTGGAAACTCTCGTAGGCGCCGATGCCCATTCCCGACGGCTTGGTGGTCTGGAACGGCTTGAACAGGCGTTCGCGCAGGAATTCCGGACTCATCCCGTGGCCCGTGTCGCGGACGACGACGACGGCGTGCCCATCCTGTTCTTCCATCCGGATCCACACCTGCCCGCCCCGCTCCGTCGCGTCCAGGGCGTTCTGCACGACGTGGCCGATGATCCGCTCCAGCCGGTCCTCGTGCCCCTTGGCGACGAGCCGGCCGGCCAGATCGACCTCGACCGCGCGGCCCTGCCGCGACCTGGCCGCCTGGATGCGGCGAATCACCCCGCCGAGATCGACGCCGCGCGGACTGTCCAGCGGCGTCGCGCCCTCGCGCAACTGCATCATCAACTGCCGCATGCGTTCGACCGCGTGCTCGACGGTCATCAGCATATCCTGCTGGAATTCCGGATTGTCCCGGTGGCGCTCGGCGTTTTTCAGCATCAGCGACAACTGCGCGACGATATTCTTCAGATCGTGCACCACGAAGGCCGACATGCGGTTGAACGCGTCGAACTTGCGCGCTTCGAGCAAGGCCTCGACCGCCCGCGTCTGCCCGAGAAAGGCGCCGGCCTGCCGCCCCGCGGTCTTGAGCAGATCGTTGACTTCCCAATTCACCTCCATCGCGGCGCGCGCCGTGGCCAGGATCACGAACCCGATCATTTCGCTGCCCGTGGCCAGCGGAACGATCAGCCACGCGCCGGGCATCTCGTCGAGCCAGGCGGGCGCTCGCAGAGACTCGTAACGCCGCGGCGCCGCCCGGTATTCCTCGAGATTGACGATCCAGCCGCTTTCCGCCAGAAACGCGCAAAGAGAGCTATCGACATCCTCCGTCACCGGGCTTTCCGGCATGTTCCAGCACGCCGACTGCGCGTAGAAGCGTCCGGACGAATCCTTCAGCCAAAGCGCGCCCGCCGGACTCTCGACCATGTCGGCGAGGCCCTCGATGACGCGCCGGCCCATCCCCGCCGAACCGTCCGGATCGGACAGCGTGCTGGTAAACCGCAGCCATTCCTCGCGGTAATCGTAGCGGTAGCTGAAAAAATGTTTTCCGATCAGCACCCTGAGCCTTGCCCGCAAGGCGCCCGAAAAGCCCAGGATGCCGAGGAACAGCAGGGCGGCGAAAAGCAGCGCCAACTGCAGGGCGCGCCCCCACTCGCCGCCGAAGTAGCGCACGTAGTAACCGGCCGCCGACATGAACATGAGGTAAACGCCGACGGCGACCAGCGAGGCCGATTGCAGCGCGGCGCGCCGCGAGAGCACGAGACGTTTTTTCCAGTCCTTGCTGCGCGCGGTCGAGAGCGCCACCAGGGGAATCGTCAGGGCGTGCGCGAAACCGCGAATACTGTACGCGTCGCCGTCGATCCGGCCAAACAGCAGCGCGTCGGAAAAGAGGTAGAGGTCGAAGAGCACCGCACCGCCCAGGCCCAGGCACAAGGGCTTGATGCTCCAGCGCAGTTCGTGGCTGACGCCGCGCCACAACTGTTCGAGAAGCACCAGGGCAAACACGGTCATCGCCAGCGCGTCGAGCAGCGCGATGCGCCGCGGTGAAAACCCGAGGCCGGGGTCGCGGATCACCATCGC
>JAISNE010000339.1 GCA_031276375.1 Accumulibacter sp. | reverse complement strand
CCGATGAGATGGCCGCCCAGCAGCGCGCGGGGCTGCGCCGCGGGCGCGCGGGTGAAGCCGAACAGGAAAACGGCGGTGCCTCCGAGAGAGGCGAGCAGCAGGGGCGAGGCCGGGGCTTCGGAGACGATGAGCGCCAGAGCGATGCCGGCGGCGATGCCGAGCATGCACCAGAGCAGGCGGACGCTTGGGTGGCGATGCATGGAAGATCCCGGTTCAACCCGCGCGGAAAGCCATGCGCGCGCGAACACGCCGCGCGCCAGGCGGGAATCCTCCTGCCGCGCTTTTCATCTTTCGCTCACCCGCCGATGCTGCGGCTTGAGCTTGCCGAGCGTGGCGGTGAAATCGGCCAGGCGTTTCTTCTCCTGTTCGACGACCCGCGCCGGGGCGCGGACGATGAAACTGTCGTTGGACAGCTTGGCCCGAGCCTTGGCGATCTCGGCTTCGAGACGGGCGATTTCCTTGCCGAGGCGTTCGCTCTCGGCGGCGGCGTCGATCTCCACTTCGAGCATCAGGCGGAAGTCGCCCAGCACCGCGGCCGGCGCGTTGGCCTCCGCCGGCATCCGTTCGACGATGCGCACTTCGGAGAGCTTGGCCAGGGCCTTGAGATAAGGCGCGCAGCGTTCCAGGACTTCGCGCTCGCCGCTGGCGATCAACGGCAATTTTTTCGCGGGGGAAATGTTCATCTCGCCGCGCAGGTTGCGGCAGGCGTAAACGAGTTCCTTGAGCTGCCGCGCCTGCGCTTCGCCGGCCTCGTCGAGGAGCCGCGGATCGGCCTCGGGATAGGCGGCCAGCATGATCGAGTCATGCGTCTTGCGGCCCGCCAGCGGCGCGACGGCCTGCCACAGTTCCTCGGTGATGAACGGAATCAGCGGATGAGCCAGGCGCAGCACGGTTTCCAGCACGGTGAGCAGCACGCGCCGCGTGGCGCGGGCCGCTTCCGGCGAATTTGTCGACTGGGCGGTCTGGATTTGCACCTTGGCGAGTTCGAGGTACCAGTCGCAGAATTCGTCCCAGACGAATTCGTAGATGGCGCGGGCCAGCAGGTCGAAGCGGTAATCGGCGAAGTGCCGCGCGATTTCGGCCTCGGCGCGTTGCAGCGCGCTGACGATCCAGCGGTCGGCGAACGAGCGGCGCGCTTGCTCCGGGAGACCGTCGGAGGCTTGCGCGTCACCGCCGCAATCCTGGCCCGCCGTGTTCATCAGCACGAAGCGCGTCGCGTTCCACAGCTTGTTGCAGAAGTTGCGATAGCCTTCGCAGCGATGCAGATCGAACTTGATGTCGCGGCCGGGGCTGGCCAGCGACAGGAAGGTGAAGCGCAGCGCGTCGGCGCCGAAGGGCGGGATGCCTTGCGGATATTCCCGGCGCGTGCGCTTTTCGATCCCGCCGGCCTGTTTCGGATTCATCAGCCCGGTGGTGCGCTTGCCGACCAGCCGTTCGAGATCGATGCCGTCGATCAGGTCGATCGGATCGAGCACGTTGCCCTTGGATTTGCTCATTTTCTGGCCCTCCGCGTCGCGGATGAGGCCGTGGATATAAACGTGCCTGAACGGAATCCTGCCGGTGATGTGTCTGGTCATCATGACCATCCGCGCCACCCAGAAAAAGATGATGTCGAAGCCGGTGACCAGCACCGTCGACGGCAGATGGAGATCGAGCGCCGGATTCGACCTGGCGGGCCATTCGGGCGTCCAGTCGAGCGTCGAGAACGGCCACAGCGCCGAGGAGTACCAGGTGTCGAGCACATCCGGGTCGCGCCGCAGCGGGCCGGCGTAGCCCTGCGCGGCGGCCCGCGCCCTGGCCTCTTCCTCGTCGCGCGCGACATAGACGTTGCCGGCCGTGTCGTACCACGCGGGAATCTGATGCCCCCACCAGAGCTGGCGCGAGACGCACCAGTCCTGAATGTTGTTGAGCCACTGGTTATAGGTGTTGACCCAGTTTTCCGGAAAGAAGCGGATCTCGCCGGAAGCGACGCATTCGAGCGCCTTTCCGGTGATCGACTTGCCGTCCGCACCGGGTTTTTGCATGGCGACGAACCACTGGTCGGTGAGCATCGGCTCGATGACCGCGCCGCTGCGGTCGCCGCGCGGCACCTTGAGCCGGTGCGCCTCGGTCTTCTCCAGCAGCCCCGCCGTTTCCAGATCGGCGACGATCGACCGGCGCGCTTCGAAGCGATCCAGGCCACGGTATTTTTCGGGAATCAGCTCGACTACAGCCGGCCCGACGGCTCCGTCATTCGCCAGCCCGCCGGCGGCATGCCCGAAACTGAAGTCGTCGAACGTACTGTTTTTGATCTTCCCATCCAGGGTGAGCATGGAAATCGGGCGCAGACCGTGGCGCAGACCGACGGCATAGTCATTGAAATCGTGCGCCGGAGTGACTTTCACCACGCCGGTGCCGAATTCCCGATCCACGTAGGCGTCGGCGATGATGGGAATCTCGCGCCAATCCGATGCTCCGCCGCCTTTCAGCGAGGCTTTCAGCTCCCCTTTTCGACTCAAGGGCAGCCTGACCGTCCTGCCGATCAGATGCTGGTAACGCTCGTCGTCCGGATGCACCATCACGGCGGTATCGCCGAGCATCGTTTCCGGGCGGGTGGTGGCGACGGTCAGCGATCCGGAACCGTCCGAAAGCGGATAACGGATGTGCCACATGAACCCGTTTTCCTCCTCGCTGACGACTTCCAGATCGGAAACGGCGGTATGCAGTTCCGGATCCCAGTTGACCAGCCGCTTGCCGCGATAGATCAGCCCCTCGTCGTAAAGCCGGACGAAGGTCTCGGTGACGATCCTGGAAAGCCCGGCATCCATCGTGAATCGCTCGCGCGTCCAGTCCGGCGAAGCGCCGAGGCGGCGCATCTGGCGGGTGATCGCGCCGCCGGAGAATTTCTTCCACTCCCAGACCTTTTCGAGGAATTTTTCGCGGCCCAGATCGTGGCGCGAAATGCCCTGCGCATCGAGCTGGCGTTCAACGACGATCTGCGTGGCGATCCCGGCATGGTCGGTGCCCGGCTGCCACAGCGTGTTGTCGCCGCGCATCCGGTGGTAACGGGTGAGCGCGTCCATGATCGACTGGTTGAAGCCGTGCCCCATGTGCAACGCGCCGGTGACGTTGGGCGGCGGCAGCAGGATGCAAAAGGCGTCGGCCTTGTTCGTATCGAG
>JAISNE010000334.1 GCA_031276375.1 Accumulibacter sp. | reverse complement strand
CACACGCCGGAGTTCGGCGTCCTGATGCAAAGCTCGGAGCGCAGCTTCATACTCTCCGTCGACAGCTTTGCCGGGCGTGACGACGCGGTCATCAAATCGCTCGACGACTTCCGTCCGCGGGGTGTCGCCGGGGTAACGACGCTGTCGAACGGGCAGATCGTCCTGATTCTCGACATGAAGGAACTGTTGGCCGACCTGAATACCTCCCCCGATCAGAGTCTGTCCGCCAAGAATCTGAAGGCGCTTGAATTCTCCTCCTGATTCCAGTCTCGTTGAATGGCGCTCATCGTAAAACTGACTCCAGTTTGAAACATTGCCCGCAAGAAAGGCGCGAAGTTTGGTGCCCCTTCTTGCTGGGCGTATCCCGAGGGTTTGACCGCGCCGTCATGGCTCGGGCGGCGCGAAGTGGCAATCGATGCGGCGCTTGGGTTTTCTGGAACGACAAAGCGCCATCCACGTCGGTTCGGGCCACGAACCCCGGTGATTCCGGACACGGTTCGTTATCGCGCGCCCGCAAGAAAGCACGTCCCACGAAGCGGGCGGGACGCCCGCGCGCCCGGCTTCGCGCGCGCGAGAGGGAGTGGCGCGCGGGCGTCCCGCCCGCAATGCGAGCCTTGGCCCGTGGCCGGGCGGCACGGCATGGCTCATGGCGCCTGGGCATATGCCCGCAAGACCTGTCCAGCCAGATACAGTCCGGCCCGATGACATGCCTGGGGGAACTTGATCGTTCGGCCATGCGCTGTCATCGTCCTGTCACAAATCCGTCCTAAAGTGATGCTCGCCATTTAACAACAGAGGAAGACGGAAATGATGAAACGAGACGTGAAACAATTGATCGCGGCGCTGTGTCTGGCGTCGGTCGGGTTGGCCGGTGTCGCTCAGGCGCAGGACAAGGCAAGCGATGTGACCGGGGCCGGAGCGAGTTTTCCCGCGCCGCTTTATACCAAATGGGCGGCGCAATACAACAAGGAGACGGGGCACCGCATCAATTATCAGTCGGTGGGCTCCAGCGCGGGGTTGAAGCAGGTCGAGGCGAAAACGGTGGATTTCGGCGCCTCGGACGCGCCGCTCAAGGATGAGGAATTGCAGAAAAAGGGATTGATCCAGTTTCCGACGGTGATCGGCGGCATCGTCGCCGTCGTCAATCTCAAGGGCATCGCGCCGGGCGCGCTCAAGCTCAACGGGCAGGTGCTGGGCGATATCTATCTGGGCAAGATCACCTCCTGGAACGATCCGGCGCTGGTGGCGCTCAATTCCGGCGTGGCGCTGCCGGAGGAACCCATCGCGGTGGTTCGCCGCGCCGATGGTTCGGGCACCAGTTTCGCTTTCACGCACTATCTGAGCGCGGTCAACGCCGAATGGAAGAGCAAGGTCGGCGTGGGCACGGCGGTCAATTGGCCGGTCGGTCTCGGCGGCAAGGGCAACGAAGGCGTCGCGGCGCTGGTCGGGCGTTTGCCCGGCGCGATCGGCTATGTCGAATTCGCCTACGCGCGCAGGACCGGATTGCCGCACACGCAACTGCAAAACGGCGCGGGCCGTTTCGTCCAGCCGTCGGAAGCCACGTTCAAGGCCGCCGCCGCGGGCGCGGAGTGGAACAAGAGCTTTTACCAGATTTTGACCAACCAGCCGGGCGACGAGGCGTGGCCGATCACTTCGGCGACGTTCATCCTGATGCACAAGGTTCAGGACAAGCCCGCCCAGGCCGCCGCGTCGCTGGCGTTTTTCAAGTGGGCTTATGAAAAGGGCGATGCGCAGGCCCAGGAGCTCGACTACATTCCGATGCCGCAAAGCGTCAAGGATACGGTCATCCGTTCGTGGCAGGCGGTCGCCGACGCCTCGGGCGCGCCGATCAAGGTGAAGTGATGATGCGCGCGGCGGATACACGGCCTGTTATCATGGCGGACGATGAGTTGCCTCCGATGATGGGTGTCGCCGTGTTCCCCCTCCACGATCAAGGTTCCGCCGCGCCGCGCCGCCGCTGGTTGCCGAACAGGCTGGCGGATCGCCTGTTCGGTCTGCTGGCGCGCGGCGCGGCGTTGTTCACCCTGGTCTCGCTGCTCGGGATCATTTTGTCGCTGATCGTCGGCGCGTGGCCGGCGATCCGCGAGTTCGGCCCCGGATTCCTGGTTCACGCCGCATGGGACCCGGTGCGCCAGGATTTTGGCGGGCTGGTGATGATTTACGGCACGCTGATTACTTCGGCGATTGCGTTGTTGATCGCGGTGCCGATCAGCTTCGGTATCGCGCTTTTCCTGACCGAACTCGCGCCGGCATGGCTCAAGCGCCCGCTCGGGACGGCCATCGAGCTGCTGGCGGCCGTGCCGTCCATTGTGTATGGCATGTGGGGGCTGATGGTGTTCGGCCCGGTGCTGGCGCGCTACGTGCAGCAGCCGCTGCAATCGCTCCTTGGCGACGTGCCGGTGTTCGGGGCGCTGGTGTCCGGCCCGCCGGTGGGCATTGGCATTTTGTCCGCCGGGATCATCCTGTCGATCATGATCATTCCCTTCATCGCTTCGGTGATGCGCGACGTTTTCGAGGTGACGCCGCCGCTGCTCAAGGAATCGGCGTATGGTCTCGGCTCGACGACCTGGGAAGTGAGCTGGCGCATCGTGCTGCCTTACACCAAGACGGGCGTGCTGGGCGGCATCATGCTGGGACTGGGGCGCGCGCTGGGCGAGACGATGGCGGTGACTTTCGTCATCGGCAACATGAACCAGTTGAATTCCGCTTCCCTGTTCGAGGCGGCGAACAGCATCACTTCCGCGCTCGCCAACGAATTCGCCGAAGCCGCGCCGGGCCTGCACCAGGCGGCGCTGATCTATCTGGGGCTGGTGCTGTTCCTGATTACTTTCACGGTACTGGTCTTTTCCCGGCTGCTGCTCCAGCGCCTGCAAAAGAACGAAGGAAAGCGGACATGATGACCTACGATGCCGCGCGCATGGCGCGCTTCGTCCGCCGCAAGCGCGTCAACCAGGTCGCGCTGACGCTGGCGCTCGCCGCGATGGTGTTCGGCATGTTCTGGCTGGCGTGGATCTTGTGGGAAACCCTGCGCCTTGGCTTCGAAAGCCTGAGCGTGTCGTTCATCACCGAAAACACGCCGCCGCCCAACGAGCCGCCCGGCGAGGGCGGACTGGCGAACGCCATCTGGGGTTCTCTCTTGATGGTGACGCTGGCGACTTTCATCGGCACGCCGATTGGCGTTCTGTCCGGCATCTGCCTGGCCGAATACAATCCGGGCAGCCGGCTGAACGCCATCATCCGCTTCGTCAACGATCTTTTGCTTTCCGCGCCGTCGATCATCATCGGCCTGTTCATTTACGCGGTGATGGTCGCGCGCTTCCAGCAGTTTTCCGGCTGGGCCGGCGCGGTGGCGCTGGCGTTCATCGTCGTTCCGGTGGTCATTCGCACCACCGAGAACATGCTGACGCTGGTTCCGTCCGGTCTGCGCGAGGCCGCCTACGCATTGGGCGCGCCAAAATGGAAAGTCGTCACCCGCGTCACGCTCGCCGCGTCGTTATCCGGCGTGCTGACCGGCGTGCTGCTGGCCGTGGCGCGCATTTTCGGCGAAACCGCGCCGCTGCTTTTCACCGCCCTGAACAACCAGTTCTGGTCGACCGGTCTCGACGGCCCCACCGCCAACCTGCCGGTCACCATCCTGCAATTCGCCATGAGTCCTTACGAAAACTGGCAGCATCTGGCGTGGGGCGGGGTCTTTCTGATTACCATGATCGTGCTGGGACTCAATGTGCTGGCGCGCTTTCTTTCACGCAGATTCTCATCATGACCGACTCGAACGACTCTCCGCCAATCAAGCTGTCCGTCAAGGATTTGAACTTTTATTACGGCAAATTCCGGGCGCTCAACAGCATCAGTCTCGACATTCCGGCCAATCGCGTCACCGCGTTCATCGGCCCGTCCGGCTGCGGCAAATCCACGCTGCTGCGCACTTTCAACCGGATGTTCGAGCTTTACCCGGAGCAGCGCGCCGAGGGCAGCATCCTGCTCGACGGCGAAGACCTGCTGGATTTCAAACAGGACGTGGCGCTGATCCGCGCCCGCGTCGGCATGGTGTTCCAGAAGCCCACGCCATTCCCGATGTCGATTTTCGACAACATCACCTTCGGGGTGAAACTGTTTGAAAACCTTTCCCGCATCGACATGGAAGAGCGCGTGGAATGGGCCTTGAAAAAGGCGGCGCTCTGGGAAGAAGTCAAGGACAAACTGCAACAAAGCGGCGCCAGCCTTTCGGGCGGGCAGCAGCAGCGGCTGTGCATCGCGCGCGGCATCGCCATCAAGCCGGAGATTTTGCTCCTCGACGAACCGTGTTCCGCGCTCGACCCGATTTCCACCGCGCGCGTCGAAGAATTGATCGCGGAACTGAAAGCGGATTACACGGTCATCATCGTTACCCACAACATGCAGCAAGCGGCCCGTTGCAGCGATTACACCGCCTACATGTATCTGGGCGATCTCGTGGAGTTCGGCGAGACCAACCAGATGTTCCTCAAACCCGGTCGGCAGGAAACTGAAGACTACATCACCGGCCGTTTCGGCTAGGACGCCATGAGCGAAAAACATCTCTCCTCCCAGTTCGACAGCGACCTCAACAGTGTTTCCACGCAATTGATGGAAATGGGCGGGCTGGTCGAAATCCAGATCCAGAAGGCCATCCAGGCGCTGGCGCAGTTTTCCGTCCCGCTGGCCGAAGAAGTCATGAAGGCCGAGGATCGGGTGGACATGATGGAAGTCGCCATCGACCACGCCCTGACCGCCATCATCGCGCGGCGGCAGCCCGCGGCCCGCGATTTGCGCCTGCTGCTGGCGATCTCGAAGATCACCACCAACCTGGAGCGCGTCGGCGACGAGGCCAACAAGATCGCGCGCCAGGTCAAGTCCATCGTCGAAAGCAGCGATGCCCGCAAGATGCCCATCGGCGACCTGCGCCTGGCCTCCCATCTGGCCGTCACGCTCATCCGGCGCGCGCTGGACGCTTTCGCGCGCCTCGACCTGGACGCCGTCGTCTCCATCCTCAAGGAAGACGACCAGATCGACCAGGAATTCAAGGGGTTCACGCGCAAGCTCGTCACCTACATGATGGAAGACCCGCGCACCATCGGCGACAGCCTGAATCTGCTGTTCCTGGCCAAGGCCATCGAGCGCATCGGCGACCACGCCAAGAATATCGCCGAGTTCATCATCTACATCGTCAAGGGAACCGACGTGCGGCACAGCTCGCTGGCGCACGTCGAATCGATCGTCCACTGAGGGAAAAAACCTCGCCATGGCCGCCGCGCTTTCGCTGAAACCCCGCGTCCTGGTGGTCGAGGATCAGCCCGACATCGCCGAATTGCTCCTGGTCAATCTGCGCCACGGCGGATTCGACGCCGCCGTGGCCGCCGACGGCCCCGCCGCCCAGCGGGCGCTGGACGAAGCCGCGCCGGATCTCGTTCTGCTCGACTGGATGCTGCCCGGGCGCCAGAGCGGGCTGGAGCTGGCGCGCAAGTGGCGCGCCGCCCCGCACACGCGCGACGTGCCGATCATCATGCTGACCGCCAAAAGCGAAGAAGCCGACAAGCTGGCCGGATTGAACAGCGGCGCGGACGACTACATCACCAAACCCTTTTCCCCCAGGGAACTCATTGCCCGCATCCACGCCGTCCTGCGCCGCCGCGCGCCCGACCGGCTGGCGGGTGAAATCACCGTCGGCGCGCTGTCGCTCGACATGGAACAGCTTTGCGTCCGCTACCGCGGCGAGGAGCGCAAGCTCGGCCCCACCGAACTGCGCCTCCTGCACTGCCTGATGCGGTATCCGGAACGCATCTACAGCCGCGCCCAATTGCTCGACGAAGTCTGGGGACGGCAAACGTTCATCGAAGAACGCACCGTCGATGTACACGTCAAGCGCCTGCGCGATGCCCTGATGGACGCCGGCGACATGGTCGAAACCGTGCGCGGCGCGGGATACCGCCTGACGGCGAAACAAGGTGGCTGAAGTTCCGTGTTTTGCCTGTTTTCCCGCTTGACCGTCCTGTTTCTTTTCATGAGCGCGGGCGCGGCCATCGCCATCCTGTTCAGGAACACCGTCTTCGCCGCGAGTGTCGGCGCCGTCCTGGGAGGCGGCGCCTGGCTGGTGTGGGACACCTGGTGCTTCCTGCGCTTTCTGGACTGGCTGCGGCGCCTGTACGAAACGCCGGACGAGTCGCCGCGCCGCCTGTCCGGAGCGTGGCGCGAAGCGGAAGAGCGCGTCTCCCGCCTGCTGCGCCAGCAATTTCGCCTGCTGCGGGAAAGCGAAACCCGCCTGGAAAACCTCCAGGCCGGTCTGCAAGCCTCGCCGAACGGCGTGATCGTCCTCGACCGGCAAGCCCGCATCGAATGGTGCAACCGCACGGCCTGCCAGCACTTCGGCCTGGACGCCCGGCGCGACATTGCCCAGTCGGTCACGCACCTCTTGCGCGATCCCGCCTTCGTCGCGCACATCGGCGCGCGCAATTTCGACAGCGCCGTCATCCTGACCAGCCCGGCCAGCACCCCCGCGCATCCCCTGCGCCTGTCCGTGCTGCTCTGCCCCTACGGACAAGGCCGCCTGCTGATGACCTCGCGGGACATCACCGTATTCGAGCAGGCCGAAGCCATGCGGCGCGAATTCGTCGCCAACGTCTCGCATGAAATCCGCACCCCGCTCACCGTGCTGGCGGGCTTCGTCGAAACCCTGCAAACCCTGCCGCTCACCGTCGGCGAACAGCAAGAATACCTCCGCCGCATGGCGCGGCAGGCCGAGCGCATGCGCTGCCTGGTCGACGACCTGCTCACGCTCTCCCGTCTGGAAGGCAGCCCCCCGCCCGGCCTGAAGGAATGGACGCCGGTGCCGACCCTGTTCCAGCAGGTCGAGGCCGATGCCCGCGCCCTGTCCGCGCTCACCACCGGCGAAAACGCGCCGCAGCGCCTCAGCTTTCCGGACGCGGACACGCTGGCGGGTGAAATCGCCGGCGCGGCGACCGAGTTGCAAAGCGCGTTCTTCAACCTGGTCAACAACGCCATTCGCTACACCCCGCCCGGCGGCGAAATCGAAGTCCACTGGGAACCGCAACCCGGCGGCGGCGCCTGCTTTTCCGTGCGCGACAGCGGCCCCGGCATCGCCCCCGAACACATCCCGAGGCTCACCGAGCGCTTCTACCGCATCGACAGCGCCCGCTCCAGCGCCACTGGCGGCACCGGCCTGGGCCTGTCCATCGTCAAGCACGTCCTGCAACGCCACGACGCCACCCTCACCATCGACAGCGCCCCCGGACAGGGCGCGTGCTTCATGGCGGAATTTCCGGAATACAGGTTGCGGGAAACGCCCGCCTTTCCGGGTTGGCGAGGAACGACCCGAACGCCGGGTATTCCGTGACGTAATACCCAAGGCATCATAACGATAACGCCCGGAAGCGGGTCGCGGACTCGCTTTTTCGCGCTTCATCCCTCCCGCGTGGGCGATTTACGGGATAAGCCCGACAGACTCGCGGAGCAAAATCGGCTATAACTATATTTCATTATACAGCGTCGCATCGCGTGGCGTAGTATCCCGCTTGCCA
>JAISNE010000283.1 GCA_031276375.1 Accumulibacter sp. | reverse complement strand
AACCTCGACGTCATCAAGACCGCCGACTGGATCGTCGATCTCGGCCCGGAAGGCGGCGACGGCGGCGGCCGGATCCTGGCGGCGGGCACTCCCAAGGCCATCGCCGAAGGCAAAACCGGCTACACCGGACACTTTCTGAAACCCCTGCTGTCAAAGCCGGCGGACAGGAAACGACGCCAAACAGGGGACAAGCATGAAAATTGACGGACGAACAAACGATCGGGCTTGCCCGACACGCGGTCCGGATGTCAGAATCCAGTCTCCCGATTCCTGTCCGGGCGAGAAGGGAAGCGGGCGGAGCAAGTCATGCCGTGTAAGGGAAAAACAACACTTTTTTTCGTTTTTCCCGGCAATTTTGGCGTCTCCCCCCTTCCATTCCAACCCGTGAAATGCAAGAATCGCTTCAGAGTTCCAATCACGACTCTCAACAATCCACAACAGGAGATACTATGAACAAGTCTGAATTGATCGATGCAATTGCCGCAAAAACCGATCTGCCAAAAGTCGCATCGGCCAAGGCGCTCGACGCTGTAATCGAAATCATCGTCCAGGCCGTGGCCAAGGATGACGAAGTGCGCCTCGTTGGTTTCGGCTCTTTCAAGTCCGCGCCGCGCGCCGCCCGCGAAGGCAAGAATCCAAAAACAGGTGAAAAGATCAAAATTCCGGCGACCACCGTTCCCAAGTTCTCCGCAGGCGAGACGTTCAAGAAAACAGTCGTCGCCGCTCACACCAAGGGCAAAAAGAAAAGATAATATCCCCCGGACAAAAAAGGCTTGCCGTCGCGCAAGCCTTTTTTGATCTTCCCTCCCGGTGACAGTGGCGGAGTTTTGGACCTGTCCAGGCTTCGTGTATTTTGAATTGTCTATCAGACGCCGCCTTCCTCGCGTGCCGGTACCGCGAATTCGGCACGGAAGCGCGGCAGGTCACTCGTCCGGATAGAGCAATTCCATTATATACAAACCCGTATAGCTGCCATGTGCCAACCCATGGCGTCATCAGGGCAATCGCATTTAGCTTTTCTAGCCGAGACCAAGCAAGGAAGCGCGATAGCCCGGGTTACGGTCAGCGGTTTTTCTCCTGGAACGAAGGCTGCGTTTAGGATAAGTCTCATCCCGACGCAACAGCGCCAGCGCGAATTTGCGTAAGGCGGAGAAGTTTCGCGGGGCATGTCCCTTGCGAACCCGACAGCCGTCCTCGCGGAAAGTGATATCAAGCACCCAGTGCCGGGAATTTTCGATTCCCCAGTGGCGACAGGCCGCCGTGGCGAAGGCTTCGGCGCAGGTCACGCCCTTGCTGCCGATAAAATAAGCCCGCTCACGGGATATCTTGCCCTTGGTTTCGCGTGTCCGCCCAAGCATGCCGACGCCCGATAGCTTCGACCAGCGTTCCCGAAGCGGTGCGTCCATCCAGGAGAGGTTGGTGAGCCACAACGCCCGTCGTGTTTCGATGCGTCCGTGATCCTTCTCGACCGTCTCGTGCCGACTAACCGGCAAGCGTCCATAGCCGCTCGTTTCGCCTTCATCAAAGAACGCCCGCAACGCTTCCGCCAAAGAAGGTTGATTCTCCTTGACCGCCAGCAGATAGTCACCGCCTCGTTCCAGTATCTTTTGCGCGATCTCCGTCTGATTCCGTTTCCACGAAATTATATTGATAATTACAGTATTATGTATTTGATTATAAATAAGTTTTAATATAAGTTATTCGCAAGATTTTTTATAATTTGAATGACACCCAAGCGCATCCATCGTGACGATGCAGCCCTTGAGCGTCAGGGTTTCCAGAAGCGCCTTGACGCCTTCGATTTCCTTGCCCTTTCCACGCACGCCTTCCTGCGCGAGACACAAGCCGCTGGCCGTGGCGTAGGCGCTGATCATATGCAATGCCGTGTTTGGCCCGTCCTGCGAATCCCGTACCGTTTTGCCGTCGATCGCCACAACGCCCTCAACGACGCCCACCAGACTCATGACCCACTCCCGGAAACACGCTTCGAACACCTTCGCGTCCAGCAGCCGGAAAACCCGACTGAAGGTATCGTGCGACGCCGTTCTGTGGGCAAGTTCCAGATATTTCTTGAGCCAGGTTTCATTGTCTTCTCCCCACTCGGCCACATCCACCCAACGCTCCGCGCCGCACAGGATCGCGCATAGCGCGATCACGATCATCTCGCGCAGATCGTGCCGCTGCGAGGGTCTTCCAATCGGGAAAACACACCGATCAGGGGTATTGGGGGCATCTCCGTTTCCTGGCAAAAATCGAGAGTAAAACTGATTTTTGCAGGGTTTACAATAGCTTGTCATAACTACCTGAATGTAAACGATTTTTGGGTACTGTTTACGACATCTGCGTGTGCGATAGCCCTGATGGCGTCATACCAAGTTGCGATCAATAGGTCGTTGATACTCAAGTCTGATATGCCAAGATTCTGGTCATTTTTGGCGTATCACGATGATTTGACTGCAACTTGGTATCAATCGGTGAGCGTGAAGTTGTCGAGATCGATTTTCACGGTCTTTTCAATTTCCTGAAAAGAGCGAAGCTTTGATTTTCTCGATACGGCCTTGATTGTGAAACCAACGCTGGTTTGAAACATCGATCACAAGAAAAGTGCGGCGCTTGAATCCCCTTTTGTTTCCCTTCTCCCTTGCGAAATCCCGATCATTCCCGGCATCATGCCGATCGCCGGTTTCACCAAGCTGGCCCGCTTTTCGGATGCCTGCGGCGCTGAACTGCCGCGCTGGATGCGCCGCAAATTCGAGAGCTTCGGCGACGACACCGCGGCCATCCGCGCCTTCGGTCTCGACGTCGTCACCGAACTGTGTGCGCGCCTGCTGGCCGGCGGCGCTCCCGGCCTCCACTTTTACAGCATGAACCAGGCGGAACTGACGCTGGAAATCTGCCGCCGGCTCGCTTCCGCCTAGCGCCGTCCGCCGAGAATCGACCCCAGGACACCGCGGATGATCTGGCGGCCGACTTGCGAGCCGATGGCGCGGGCGGCGGATTTGGCCAGGGTTTCGGCCACGCCGGCGCGGTGTCCGCCGCGCGGGCCGGTCGAGCCGCCGAGCAAGTCGCCAAGCCCGCCGAACAGGCCGCCGCCGGAAGACGGTGGCGCGGGGGTGGGGATGGGCGCGGGGACAGGCGCGGATTGGCGGCCCGGCGCGCCTTGGCGCGCTGCCGGCGCGGCGGACGCCGAGCGGAGTTTTTCGTAGGCCGATTCGCGGTCGACCGCTTCTTCATAAACGCCGTAGACCAGCGACGCGCGGATGACCGCCTGCCGTTCTTCGGCGTTGAGCGGGCCGATGCGCGATGCCGGCGGCAGGATGAAGGCGCGCTCGACGACGGACGGACTGCCCTTTTCGTCGAGGAAGGATACCAGTGCCTCGCCGACGCCGAGTTCGGTGATCGCCGCCGCCGCGTCGAAGGCCGGATTCGGGCGCAGGGTCTGGGCCGCCGTGGCCACGGCTTTCTGGTCGCGCGGGGTGAAGGCGCGCAGCGCGTGCTGCACGCGGTTGCCGAGCTGGCCGAGCACCTTGTCCGGAACGTCGAGCGGATTCTGCGTGACGAAATAGACGCCGACGCCTTTCGAGCGGATCAGGCGCACCACTTGCTCGATCTTCTCCAGCAAGGCGGGCGGCGCTTCGCTGAACAGGAGATGCGCCTCGTCGAAGAAAAACACCAGCTTCGGCTTGTCCATGTCGCCGACTTCCGGCAACTGCTCGAACAGTTCGGCCAGCAGCCAGAGCAGGAAGGTCGAATACAGGCGCGGCGCGGCCATCAGTTTGTCGGCGGCGAGGATGTTGACCACGCCCTTGCCGTCGTCGGTCTGCATCAGGTCCTCGATGTCGAGCATCGGCTCGCCGAAGAAGCGGCCGCCGCCCTGCTGTTCCAGCGCCAGCAGGCCGCGCTGGATGGCGCCGACGGACGCGGCGGAAACGTTGCCGTACTCGGTGGTGAAGGACTTGGCGTTCTCGCCGACAAATTGCATCATCGCGCGCAGGTCCTTGAGGTCGAGCAGCAGCAGGCCCTCGTCGTCGGCGATCTTGAACACCAGTTGCAGCACGCCGGACTGGGTGTCGTTGAGGTTGAGCAGGCGCGAGAGCAGGAGCGGCCCCATGTCGGATATCGTCGCGCGCACCGGATGGCCCTGTTCGCCGGCGATGTCCCAGAGCGTCGCCGGGAATTTCGCCGGTGTCCAGCCGGAAATGCCCAACTGGCCGAGCCGCTGGCGGAATTTCGGACTCTCGCTCCCGGCCGCGGCAAGCCCCGACAGGTCGCCTTTCACGTCGGCCATGAACACCGGCACGCCGATGCCGGAAAAACGCTCGGCCAGCACTTGCAGGGTGACTGTCTTGCCGGTGCCGGTGGCGCCGGTGATGAGGCCGTGGCGGTTGGCGAGGGCGGGCAGCAGAGAGCATTCGGTTTGCCGGTTTCTGGCGACGGGGAGAGGGCTGGACATGGAAACCTCCACGGGAAGAATGATTGGGAAGTGATAGAATTTGCCGCTTCATTATCGATCATTTGCGCCGCACTGTGCATCGTTGTTTCCGGGAAGCCGC
Organism: Accumulibacter sp.; assembly: GCA_031276375.1. Taxonomy (GTDB): domain Bacteria; phylum Pseudomonadota; class Gammaproteobacteria; order Burkholderiales; family Rhodocyclaceae; genus Propionivibrio. The sequence goes on along the minus strand of JAISNE010000283.1, from coordinate 722 downwards.
GACGACGCGCGGAGCGCATTCACACGAGGCAAGCACATGGCCGGACATTCCAAATGGGCCAACATCCAGCACCGCAAGGGCCGCCAGGACGAAAAGCGCGGCGCGGCGTTCTCCAAGGTGGCCAAGGAAATCACCGTGGCCGCCAAGATGGGCGGCGGCGATCCGGCGTTCAATCCGCGCCTGCGCCTGGCCGTCGACAAGGCCAAGGCGGCCAATATGCCCAAGGACAAGATCGACAACGCGATCAAGAAGGGCACCGGCGAGCTGGAGGGCGTCGATTACGTCGAAATCCGCTATGAGGGCTACGGCATCGGCGGCGCGGCGATCATGGTCGACTGCCTGACCGACAACAAGACGCGCACCGTCGCCGAAGTCCGTCACGCGTTCGCCAAGCACGGCGGCAACATGGGCACCGACGGTTGCGTGGCCTTCCAGTTCAAGCATTGCGGGCAGCTTTTCTTCGCGCCCGGCGTCGACGAGGCCCGGCTGATGGACGCCGCCATCGAGGCCGGCGCGGAGGACGTGATTTCCAGCGACGACGGCTCGATCGAGGTGCTCACTCCGCCCGCCGACTACATGACGGTCAAGGACGCGCTCGAAGCCGCCGGATTCACCGCGGAGTTCGGGCAGGTCACCATGAGGGCCGAAAACGAAACCGAACTGTCCGGAGACGATACCGTCAGGATGCAGAAACTGCTCGACGCGCTGGAGGGTCTCGACGA
>JAISNE010000263.1 GCA_031276375.1 Accumulibacter sp. | reverse complement strand
GAAAGCCTATAATTCCAGCCTCGTCTGTTATCGAGAGCAAGCATGAATTATCACGACCTCCGCGACTTCCTCGCGCAACTGGAAAGCATGGGCGAACTCAAGCGCGTCCGTGCGGAAATCGACACCCGTCTTGAAATGACGGAAATTTGCGACCGGGTGTTGCGTTCCGGCGGCCCGGCCATCGTTTTCGAGAAACCCAGGGGGCATTCGATGCCGGTGCTCGGCAACCTGTTCGGCACGCCGCGCCGCGTGGCCCTGGGCATGGGGCAGGAATCGGCCGCGGCGCTGCGCGAGATCGGCCGGCTGCTCGCCAGCCTCAAGGAACCGGAGCCGCCAAAAGGCCTGAAGGACGCATGGGACAAATTCCCGGTGTTCAGGCAGGCGCTCAACATGTCGCCGAAAATCGTCGCCTCGGCGCCGTGCCACGAAATCGTTTGGGAAGGAAGCGACGTCGACCTCTCGCGGCTGCCGATCCAGCACTGCTGGCCGGGAGACGTGGCGCCGCTGATTACCTGGGGGCTGACGGTGACGCGCGGTCCGGCCAAGCCGCGCCAGAATCTCGCCATCTACCGGCAGCAGGTGATCGGGCGCAACAAGGTCATCATGCGCTGGCTGGCGCATCGCGGCGGCGCGCTCGATTTCCGGGAGCACTGCCGGCAATATCCCGGCCAACCCTTTCCGGTGGCCGTGGCGCTCGGCTGCGATCCGGCCACGATCATCGGCGCGGTGACGCCGGTGCCCGACGATCTGTCCGAATACCAGTTCGCCGGTTTGCTGCGGGGCGCCAGGACCGAGCTCGCCAAATGTCTGGGAGAAGCGCAATCCAGGGCGGATCTGCAAGTGCCGGCCACGGCCGAAATCGTCCTCGAAGGCGTCATCGATCCGGGCGAGACGGCGCTCGAAGGCCCCTACGGCGATCACACGGGCTACTACAACGAACAAGCCTCGTTTCCCGTGCTGACCATCGAGCGCATCGCCACGCGCAAGAATCCGATCTACCACAGCACCTACACCGGCAAGCCGCCCGACGAGCCGGCGGTGCTGGCGGTGGCGCTCAACGAAGTCTTCGTGCCCCTGTTGCAGAAGCAATATCCGGAAATCGCCGATTTCTACCTGCCGCCGGAAGGCTGTTCGTACCGGCTGGCGGTGGTGAGCATCCGCAAACAGTATCCCGGACACGCCAAGCGCGTGATGTTCGGAATATGGAGTTTCCTGCGCCAGTTCATGTACACCAAGTTCATCATCGTCGTCGACGACGACGTTGACGCGCGCGACTGGAAAGAGGTGATCTGGGCGCTGACCACGCGCGTGGACGCGGCGCGCGATACGCTGATCGCCGAAAACACGCCGATCGACTACCTCGATTTCGCCAGCCCGGTGGCGGGCCTCGGCAGCAAGATGGGCATCGACGCCACCAGCAAGTGGCCGGGGGAAACGACACGCGAGTGGGGACGGCCGATCGTCATGGACGCCGATGTCAAGCGCCGGATCGATTCCATCTGGAACGAACTCGGGCTGTAGCCGACGCGCCCGGTCAGCCGGGGAGAACGACGGCCGGCCCGGAAACAGGCTGTCTTTCGGGCTGTTTTTCGGGCTACTTTTTTTTCGCGGCAGGCCCTTCGATGGCGCGGCGCATATCCTCGTCGAGGATGTTGGTGTCGGTGCCGTAACAAGTATCCACGTGGATTTCCTCGATGACATCGTCGGTATCCACCGTGGCGGAAGTCCTGCCGGTGCCCAGATGCTGGGCTTTCCAGCGGGCCAGCATCAATTCGTCCTTGCGCAACCCGGTCTCCATCTTATCGGGGATCACCGCGCCGTGCTCGATGAGCACCTTGACGACTTCCGTCTTGCCGGTGCGGACGGCCATCGAAAGCGGAGAACTGGCGATGCTGTTGTCGCTGAAATTGATCTTGGCGCCGCGGATGGCCAACTCGCGGACGATCTCCGCGTGGCCCAGGAAACAGGCGATGGCCAGCGGCAGGCCCGGATTGCCTTTCCCGTCGTCCAGCTCGACCGGCCCGCCGGCATCCAGCGCGGCGATGACCGTTGAAAGTTTCCCTGTCCGGATGGCCTTGATCAGATTGGGGTGAGTATCCACGGTACGTTTTCCAGTGACGGGCATGGCCGTTCCACGGGAACGGACTCCAATGTCGTGAATCAAAAATCGGTTGAGCTGAAATTTTATGATTTTTTGCCAGTATAAAATATTTTTCCTGCGAATTTCCAGTTCATCAGGGCAATCGCATTTAGCTTTTTTGGACGAGGCCAAGCAAGGAAGCGCGATAGTGCGGGTTACGGTCAGCGATTTTTCTCCTGGAACGAAGGCTGTGTTTGGGATAAGTCTCATCCCGGCGCAACAGCGCCAGCGCGAACTTGCGCAAGGCAGAGAAGTTCTGCGGGGCATGTCCTTTGCAAACCTGACATCATTCCAGTCACTGGGAGTTCGCTCGTCGCCAGGCGCTTGCCCAGGCTTCACGGGATCGGCAATTCCACGCCGGCAGCCAGCAGCCGGCTATCGAGCGTGCCCACGGCCTTCGCCAGCGCGGCGCGCGAGACGGACCAGTCGAGCGCGGCCTGGATGCGCTGGACGCGGGCGGAGGCCAGCGCGCTTTGCGCGTTGAGCACGTCGAGAATGGTGCCCACGCCGGCCTTGTAGCGGCCCAGCGCGACGCGCTCCGACTGTTCGGCGCTGGCCAGCAGGTCGGCGGCGGTGCGGATCGATTGCGTGGCGGTGACGAGATCCTGGTAGTTCGTCCATACTTCCAGCGCGACCTGTTG
>JAISNE010000225.1 GCA_031276375.1 Accumulibacter sp. | reverse complement strand
AAGGAATACATCGCCGAGAATGCCAAGATCATGCCGGCGCGGCTGACCGGCACCAAGGCCGGCTATCAGCGCATGCTGTCGGTAGCCATCAAGCGCGCGCGCTTCCTGGCCTTGCTGCCATATACCGACAACCACCGATAACGCGAGGACAAGACGATGCAAATCATTCTGATGGAAAAGGTCGTCAATCTCGGCAACCTGGGCGATCTCGTCCGGGTCAAGGATGGCTATGCCCGCAATTTCCTGATTCCCTCCGGCAAGGCCAGACGCGCCACGCCGGCGGCGATGAAGGAGTTCGAAGCCAGACGCGCCGAGCTGGAAAAGCTGGCCGCCGACAAATTCACCTCGGCCCAGGAGTTCGCCGCCAAGCTGGAGGGCGTGACCGTGACCGTGGCCCGCAAGGCGGGCGTCGACGGACGCCTGTTCGGCTCGGTGACCAATTACGATGTCGCCGACGGCCTCAAGGCGCTCGGCTTTACCGTCGAGAAGTCCGATATCCGCATGCCCAACGGCCCGCTCAAGGCGGTCGGCGAGTCGGAACTGGAAGTCGCGCTGCATACCGATGTCGCCGCGACCATCAAGGTCGTCGTGGTTGGCGAACATTGAGCGCGTTCCCGGAACGGGTATCCTCCCGGTAAATCCAGAAAAGCCTTGCGGAAACGCAAGGCTTTTTTCATTCGCGCGGCGGTCGAGGAGATTTCATGCCAAGTTGCCGCCAAACCATCGTGATACGAAAAAAATGACGGCGGTACGGCGAGCCTACGGCTCGCATTGCGGGCGGGACGCCCAGAGGACAGAGGACAGAGGACAGAGGACAGAGGACTGAAGACTGAAGACTGAAGACAGTAATATTTGCGGCGCGAAGCGCCGGTAACCGACTGTCCTCTGTCCTCTGTCCTCCGACCCCGTCTCGCCCGCTTCGTGGGACTCTACAAAAATGACCGCAATCATGATATGTCGGACTTACATATCAACGGCCTATTGAGCGCAACTTGGTATGAGTCATCCTTCCATTCGGCCAGAGCAAGAAACTTTCCAAGCGGATTCGCGGGGCGGCGCGGGCCATCGGATGAATTTTCATCTGGTTTCAGGAATCAGGCATCAGATTCAGTTACCGAGCGCCCCGCGCCCGCAAATTTCCACCGATCCCTGAAACCCGATCCCCGACTTCCGCCAAGCTTGGCGCCAAGGCGTGCTAGACTCCGGCGCACAAATATGACTGTTTTTTCGTGCCGGCCTTGTCTTCATCCTTTTCATCCTCATCCTCTTCGTCCACGCCGCCATCGTCCATCGGCAAACGCCTCGTCCACGTCCGCAAGCCGGAAGGGGGCGCGGAGGCGGCGCGGGCGGGTGGAAACGCTTCGCGCCGCGACTTGCCCACGGATTCTCTCGGCTACAGCCTGGTGCTGGCGGCGCGGGTTCTTGCCGGGGTGCGCGCGGGAAAGAGCCTGACTCCGGCGCTTGCGCCGCTCGCCGACGAACCGGCGGCGGCTCGCGCGGCGGCGCTGGATGTCGTCTATGGCGTCCTGCGCTGTCATGGACGCGGTGAATTCATCCTGGGCCGGCTGATGGCGCGGCCGCTGACCCATGCCGAAACGCAGGCGCTGCTGCTGGCCGCGCTTTACCGTCTGGAAACGCGCCCCACCGCCGCGCCGATGGTCGTCTATCAGACCGTGACGGCGTCCGGCGAACTGTCGGGGGGCGCCTTGCAGGGCGTGGTCAACGGCGTTCTGCGCAATTTCCTGCGCCAGCGCGAGCGCCTGCTGGCCGAACTGCGCCAGGACGACGCGGCGTATTTCCAGCATCCCGCCTGGTGGCTGGCGCGCTTGCGCCGCGCCTATCCGGAGGATTGGCAAGGCATCGTCGAGGCGGGCAACGATCCGCCCCCGATGACCCTGCGGGTCAACGCGCGCCGGATTTCCGTCGATGCCTACCTCGACCAACTGCGGGCGGCGGGGCTGGCGGCGGAAGCGGTCGGCGGCGTGGGAGTGCGGCTCGGGACGCCGCTGCCGGTGAAACGCCTGCCGGGTTTTGCCGAAGGCCTGGTTTCCGTGCAGGACGCCGGCGCCCAGCGCGCGGCCGAGCTGCTCGATCCGGCGCCCGGCGAGCGCATCCTGGACGCTTGTGCGGCGCCCGGGGGGAAAACGGCGCATCTTCTCGAACGCGCCGAGGCGCGGGTGCTGGCGCTGGATATCGACGCGGCGCGCGCGGCGCGCATCGAGGAGAATCTTGGGCGCCTGGGCCTGGCGGCCGAGGTGCGCGTGGCCGATTGCCTGGCGGTGGATCGCTGGTGGGACGGGCGCGCCTTCGACGCCATTCTCGCCGACGCGCCGTGTTCCGCGTCCGGCGTGGCGCGCCGTCATCCGGACCTGAAATCGCTGCGGCGCGAGAGCGACATCCGCAAGCTGGCGCGCGCGCAGGCGGCGATTCTCGACGCGCTCTGGCCGTTGCTCAAATCCGGCGGCAGACTGTTGTACGCGACGTGCTCGGTATTCACCGAGGAGAACGCGGCGCAATGCGATGCTTTCCTGGCGCGCTGGCTGGACGCGCGCTGCGCCGCTCGGGAACAATGGCTGCCGAACGGGCAACATGACGGTTTTTATTATGCGCTGCTGCGGAAAGCTTGAAGCATGCCTCCTCGGCCTCGCGCTCTGGCTGGCCACCGGCGTGGCGCAGGCGGCCGACATCGTCGCCGAAAGAGCGCGCCTGGCCGCCGATGAGGACGGCGGCGGCTACAGCCTGATCGCGGACTTCAAGGTGAGCCTGAATCGGCGCCTCGAAGACGCGGTCAACAAGGGCGTCGTGCTTTATTTCACCGCCGATTTCGAACTGAAACGTTCGCGCTGGTACTGGTTCGACCAGGTGGTCGCGCAGCGCGGCAAGACTTTCCAGTTGTCCTACCACGCGCTGACCCGGCAGTACCGGCTGTCCTCCGGCGCGCTGCACCAGAGCTTCCCTTCGCTGGAAGACGCCTTGCGCGTGCTCTCCCGCCTGCGTCACTGGCGGGTCGTCGAGAAGGACGAGGTCGACGGCGGGGTCGACTATATCGCCAGCGCCCGCCTGCGGCTCGATCCGTCGCGGATGGCCAAGACTTTCCAGGTCAGCGCCTTGTCCAACCGCGACTGGAGCCAGTCGTCCGACTGGCTGGTGTGGAATTTCTCCTTCCCCGAGGCGGCGGCGAAGGACGCCGCGCCCACGGACGAGGACGGGGACGGGAGCGAAAACGAGGGCGGGAACGCCAGATGAGGCCCCTGGTCGTCATCGCCTCGTCGCTCGGCGGCATCCTGCTCTTTCTGCTGGCCTGGGCCAGCGCCAACACCGCGCTCTTCGCCAAGCACTACCCTTGGCTGCTCGGCCTCAACGCCATCGTCGCGCTGGCGCTGTTCGCGCTCATCGTCTGGCAGGTGCGGCTCCTGTGGCGGGAGCACCGGGCCAAGGTCTTCGGTTCGCGCCTGAAGTTCCGGCTGATGATGAGCTTCGGGCTGATGGCGGTGCTGCCGGGGGTGTTGATGTACGCCGTCTCGGTGCAATTCGTCACCAAAAGCATCGAAACCTGGTTCAACGTGCGCGTGGAAAACGCGCTCGAATCCGGCCTCAGCCTGGGCCGCAGCGTGCTCGATTCGCTGCTCGACAATCTTGCCGAACAAGGACGCGCGCTGGCGCTGGAACTCGGCGAACTGCCGGAACCGCAATGGCGCGCCGCGCTCTCGCGCCTGCGCGAACAGAGCGGCGCGCAGTACATCGCGCTGTTTTCCATGTCGGGGCAGCTGCTGGCGACGGCGACCAGCGATCTGTCGGTCATCCTGCCGCCGCCGCCGACGTCCGAAACGCTGCGCCAGGCGCGCGCCGGACGGGGCTACCGCGAAATCGAAAGCGTCGGCGGCCGGGGTCTGGTAATGCGCGTGCTGGCGCCGGTCAATCCGCCGGGCCTGGGCGTGGAAACGCGCTTTTTGCAGTTGACCCAGCCGGTGCCGGCCAATCTCGCGCTCAACGCCGAGCGGGTGCAGGACGTCTACCGCGATTACCAGGAGCTTTCGCTCGGGCGGCAGGGACTGACGCGCATCTACGCCATGACCCTGACCCTGACCCTGCTGTTCGCCTTGTTTACCGCCATCGCCATGGCCTTCGTCATGGCGCGGCGGCTGTCCGCGCCGCTGTCGATCCTGGCCGAAGGCACGCAGGCCGTCGCCGCGGGCGACTTCACGCCGCGCCGGACCGCCCACAGCCACGACGAACTGGGCATCCTGATCCGTTCCTTCAACCGCATGACGCGGCAGCTCGACGAGGCGCGGCGCGATACCGAGCGGCACCGCGCCGAAGTCGAATCGGCGCGCGCCTATCTCGAATCGATCCTCGCCAATCTGTCCGCCGGGGTACTGGTCTTCGACCGCCGCTTCCGGTTGCGCACGGTCAACGACGGCGCGCAGACCATCCTCGACGACAGCTTCGACGGGCTGGCCGGCGAGGCCGTCGAGAACTGGACGCGGCAGCAAACGATGGGGCAGGTGATCCGCAAGGCCTTCTCCGGCCCGGGGGGCAAGGAATGGCAGATGCAGATCGAGCTTTCGGGGCCGGGCGGCTCGCCGCAAATCCTGTCGCTGCGCGGCACGCAGCTTCCGGAAGGCACCGGCGGCGGATTCGCCGTGGTCTTCGACGACGTGACCCACCTGGTGGCCGCCCAGCGCCGCGCCGCCTGGGGCGAAGTGGCGCGGCGGCTGGCGCACGAAATCAAGAACCCGCTGACGCCCATCCAGCTCTCCGCCGAACGCCTGCAGCTCAAGCTGGCCGACAGGCTGAACAAGGGCGACGCCGAGATGCTCGGCCGCTCGACGCAGACCATCATCAATCAGGTGCAGGCGATGAAGCGCATGGTCAACGAGTTTTCCGAATACGCCCGCCTGCCGCCGCCCACGCTCGCCGCGCTCGACCTCAACGCGCTGATCCGCGAAGTGCTGGGCCTGTATGAAACCTCGCGCGCCCGGATCTCCGCCGACCTCGATCCGGCCTTGCCGCCGGTCCAGGGCGACGCCACGCAGTTGCGGCAGATCATCCACAACCTGCTGCGCAACGCCGAGGAAGCGCAGATCGCCGCGGCGGAGCCGTCGATCCGCCTGGGCACGCGGCAGGCGGGCGAGATGGCCGAATTCACCGTGACCGACGAAGGCCCCGGCTTCCCGGAGGAATCGATGGGCCGGGTTTTCGAGCCTTACGTCACGACCAAGGCCGGCGGTACCGGTCTGGGGCTGGCGATCGTCAAGAAAATCGTTGACGAGCACCACGGGCGGATCCGCATCGGCAACCGTCCCGCGGGCGGCGCCGAAGTCAGCCTGCGGCTGCCCTTCGCGCGGGAATGGGAGAAGTCACCGGGCATCGGGAACACATCGGAAGAGAACTGACATGGCGCAAATACTGGTTGTCGACGACGAAATGGGCATCCGCGAACTGCTTTCGGAAATTCTGACCGACGAAGGGCACAGCGTCGCCCTGGCCGAGAATGCCGCGGCGGCGCGCAAGGCGCGCGGCGAAAAGCGCCCGGACCTGGTCCTGCTGGACATCTGGATGCCGGACACGGACGGCATCTCGCTGCTCAAGGAATGGTCGTCGGCCAATCTGCTGACCATGCCGGTGGTGATGATGTCGGGGCATGGAACGATCGATTCGGCGGTCGAAGCGACGCGGGTCGGCGCGGTAGACTTCCTGGAAAAGCCGATTTCCTTGCAAAAGCTGCTGCAAACGGTCAAGAAAGCGTTGAAATACGAAGCGCCCTCGTCGTCCAGGCCGCCGTTGACGCTCGACGCCTTCGCCCGCTCGCCGCTGCTCAAGGACCTGAAAAAGCGGCTGGAACAGGCCACCGCCAATACGCGGGTGCTGCTGCTCAAGAGCGCCACCGGCAGCATCGCCGAGATTTGCGCGCGCACCCTGCAAGCGCCGCGGACCTCCTGGCTCGACCTGTCGGCGTCGAGCGCGCCGCTCAGTCAGGAAATGCTGGAAAACGCCGCCGGCGGCCTGCTGTTCATCGCCGACCTGATGCTCTTTGGCCGCCTGCAGCAGAAAAACCTGGCCTTCGCCCTGGAGCGCCTCGACCGATACAACCTGCGCCTGGTGGCCGCCATGTCGCGGCCCATGAGCGCGCTGCTCGAAGCGGGCTGGGATCCCGCGCTGATCGCCCGCCTGGGCGACGTCTGGGTGGCGCTGCCGCAACTCTCCGGGCACGTCGACGAAGTCCCCGAGATCGCCGCGCTGGTCCTGTCGCACCTCGTCGAACGCCACGGCATGCCGCCGCGCCGCTTCTCCACCGGCGCGCTGAACGCCCTGCGCCTGCATCACTGGCAAGGCGAATGGATGGAATTGCTGGCCACCGTCAAGAACCTGGCCATCGGCGCGCTGGAAGAAGAAATCACCGTGGAAGACGTCGAAAACATCGTGCAAAGCGATACGGGCGCCCCGCCCCGCGCGGTATTGTCGATGCCCTTGTTCAACCAGCCCCTGCGCGAAGCGCGCGAAGCCTTCGAGCGCCAATATTTCGAGCATCATCTGCGGAACGAGCGCGGCAACATGACGCGCGTGGCCGAAAGAACCGGACTGGAGCGCACCCACCTCTATCGCAAGCTAAAACAACTGGGATTGAATCTGGAACGGCGGCTGGACGAGACGGAATAAGGGTTCATGCCAGGTTGCGGTCAATAGGCCGTCAGGGCAATCGCATTCAGGTTTCAGGTTTCAGGTTTCAGGTTTCAGGGATCAGGGATCAGGGATCAGGGATCAGGGATCAGGGATCAGGGATCAGGGATCAGTAAAAGTTACCGTCGCTTTGCTCCGCAAGGAACAGCCCCCTCTCCCGGCGCTTCGCGCCACCCTCTCCCCCCAAGGGGGCGAGGGTAAAAAAGTAACGGAACCGCCGCGCTCCGAAGGGGGCGAGGGTAACGAACGCGCCGCCGCCCAAAACGAGCCTCGGCGCTTGCCTGCTCTCCCCCGCTCGGCGGGGGAGAGTGCCCCGGCAGGGGCGAGAGAGGGCGCGCACCCTCCGGCGCGAAGCGCCGCCTGTTTTTCTTGGCTTTTTTGACGACTCCGAGGGGAAACGCGACAGGGACGGGATAGTAACGCTGCGCGCCCACGGGGGGCCGCTCCTGCGAAAGACCGCGTAGGGACAGGCCCCCGTGCCTGCCCGCGCCCGCAACGAAACGCCCGTTCCCAAACGCTCCATTACGACATCCGC
>JAISNE010000026.1 GCA_031276375.1 Accumulibacter sp. | reverse complement strand
TCGCTGACTTCGTCCATTTCACCCAGACCCAGCACGTGGCGGGCGAAGAAACGGTATGGGCAGGCGACCAGGCTGGCGTAGCCGCTGACCGAGACGCGGCGCGGAATCAGCGCCGGCGGCGCGAGCGGCGCGGCGCGGACGGTCGGACGCGGCGCGGTGGCCGCGTCGGCCCCGGCCTCGCCGCGCGGCGGCAGCGGACGCCGGCGCAGGTCGTCGTTCCACGCCAGGAGGTGCAGTGTGGACAACAGCGATAGTCCGGGCGCCGGCAGATTGGCTTCGCCGTCGCGCTGCGCCTGCCACGTGACCACTACGCGCGGCGTCATCGCCAGCAGCCGTTCGAGCTTGCGCTTGAGTTCGCGTTCGTCGTCCTCGCGCGTGGACAGGCCGAGTTCGCGGCGCACCGCGGCGTTGAAGAACGCGGCGCGTCCCGCCGGCGCGAGTTGTCTGGCGTCGCCGCCGAGCAGCAGCGCGGCCTCGAAACGGCGCAGACAGGCGGCGTTGAGCGGCGTCAGCACGATCGGGCTGGAGATCCCGCTGTCGCGGAAGCTGGCCTCTTCGAGTTCGTGGCCAAGCCAGTCGCGCCAGGCGGCGAAGGAAAACGGCGCGGTGTTTCCGGCCAGTTCCGCGCGGCGCGCTGCCAGCAGATCGAGCAGCGTCCGGCCGGCGGCGTCTCCGGCCAGCGCGTCGAGCGCGCCGACCGCGCCGAGCGCCGCGCGCAGCCGTTCCAGCCAGCGCGAGAGCGGCGCCGGCCCGGCGCGCAGCAGGTCGCTGGCGGCTTCGACGCGGTCGAGCAGCGCGAACCCCGGACGCTTGTCCGGCAGGGCGGATTCGAGCAGCGCGCGGCGCATGCGCGCCAGGCCGGATTTGACCGAGGCCGCGCGAATCGCCGCTTCCAGGCCGAAGACGGCGCTTTTGCGCTCATCCTCCGCGATATCGGAGAAAACGAACGGCGATTTGCACAGGTCGAGCAGGTCGCGGTGATAGGCGTGGCCGGCGGCGACTTCGATCAGCGCGTCGACCGTCGCGGCCGCGCGCGAAGTCGAGAGCAGCCAGCCGGTTTCGTCGCTGACCAGCACGTTTTCGCGTTCGAGCAGCGCGCGCACGCGCCGGGCCGTCAGACGGTCCTGCGCGATCAGCGCGATCCGGCGCAGGCCGTCCCGCAGCCAGGCGCCGACCTGCGCCACCGCCGCCCGCGCTTCTTCTTCGCGCCCGGCGGCCGGGACCAGCGCCAGACGTTCGGAGAGCGTCGCCGCCGGGTAGCGCCGCGCCAGCGCGCGCGCGCGTTCGAAGAGCGGCGCGGATGGCGCGGCGGCGGGCCAGGCCGCGGCGAGCGTCGCCAGGAGCGGGGTCGGACACGCCTCGCGCGGTTGCGGATAAAACACGCGCAGCGGCCGCGCCGCGCCGTAGCGGCAAAGGAAATCGCGCTCGGCGGGTTCGAGCGCTTCATCCGGCGCGGCGTCGAGCAGCACCAGCAGCGGCGGGAGCGGGGGCGCGTCCGTCCGCGCGGCGCGCCGGGCAAGCTCGGCCAGACGCAAGCGATAGACCGCCGCCGCGTCGGGCGCGCCGGCCGTGGACAGCGCCCGCCACAGTTCGTGAACGACCCGCGCCTCGAAGACGAGCGGCGCCGAGGCGCGCATGGCGTAGGCCCGTTGCAACTGTTCGGCCAGGCCCGCCTCGTCGCCGGGCAGTTGCACCGCCGCGGCGGTCAGTTCGTCGAACAGGCCGGCCATTTCGGCGGCGATGCCCCACAGCGCCGTTTCGTCGAACCAGCCGCGCTGACGCAGGGCCTCGTGCAGCAGCACCCGGCGCTCGCTTTCCGGCAAGGGGGCCGGAATGGCGTCGAACGGCTGATTGCCGACCCAGTTGCGCAAGGTGTCGCAGCGGGGCAGCAGCAGCGGTCCGGTCGCCGCGCGCGAGAGCGCCGCGCGCAGCTCGGCGGCGACCGGCAGGCTCGGCGCCAGGATTCGCAGCGACGAAAGATCGGGCGCGGGACAACGCGCCAGCACGCGCGCCGCCAGATCGTCGAAAAAGCCCTCGCCCGGCGGCAGGGCCTCCGCGTTCAGCACGTTCAGCGTATCCATCGCATCCACTGTATCCACCGCATGGCGCATCGATGGGCGGCGTCAGCGTTCAAGACTGTCGAGCTTGCCGGAAATACCGTTCCAGGCGTCGGCATCGTCCAGCGGCGCCTTGCGCTCGGTAATCAGCGGCCAGTCCCTGCACAGTTCGGCGTTGATTCCGATGAATTCATGCAGGCCGTCCGGCACGTCGTCCTCGGCAAAAATCGCCGCGGCCGGGCATTCGGCGACACACAGCGTGCAGTCGATGCATTCGCCCGGATCGATGACCAGGAAATTGGGGCCTTCATGAAAACAATCCACCGGACAGACATCGACGCAATCCGTGTATTTGCACTTGATGCAATTTTCAGTGACGACATGGGTCATGGCATACCTCCTGGTCCCCCGAGGGGCGGAACGGAACAAAACTATAACGCCGTTGATGGCGTTTTCGCGCGCTTCATGCCAAGTTGCAGCCCAACCATCGTGATACGCCAAAAATGACGGCGGTACGCGAGCCTGTGGCTCGCATTGCGGGCGGGACGCCCGCGCTCCACTCTCTCGCGCGAAAATCCGGGAGCGCGGGCGTCTCGCCCGCTTCGTGGGACTTATGCAAGGTTGTAGTCAAACTCTCGTGATACGCAAAAAAATGACTGAAATCTTGACACGTCAGACTGAAGTATTGACTGCCTATTGAGCGCAACTTGGTATCAGGCCATGCTTTCATGCCCCTCCCCCTCGCTTTTTTAAAGACGAGGCGGTCAAAATACCCGTCATTCCCGCGTAGGCGGAAATCCAGAAAAGGCGCGGAATACTGGATTCCCGCCTACGCGGGAATGACGGCGCGGGGGAACGGTTGGGCGCCGTGGGAGGCTGGATTCCCGCCTACGCGGGAATGACGGACGCCGGGGACGGTTGGCGATGGCGGATGCCATCGATTCGCATTGCTGGTAATAAACCAGAGTATGAATTCCGTCGCG
>JAISNE010000144.1 GCA_031276375.1 Accumulibacter sp. | reverse complement strand
TGGGGTTCGCTTCGCTCACCCCAACCTATTAGTCAGTCACATTGATTTGACACAATCGTCGGGAAGAATTATCGGCTGACCCGAAGCGTTTCCCACCCCGTCATTCCCGCGCAGGCTTGGAATCCAGCATCCCGCGTCTTTTCTGGATTCCAAGCCTACGCGGGAATGACGGGTATCTTGACCGCCTCGTCTCAAAAAAAGCGAGAGGGGCACGAAAGCATGGCCTGATGCCAAGTTTGCTCAATAGGCCGTTAGCATGAAAGAACATTGGAGCGCGGGCGTCTCGCCCGCTTCGTGTTTTTTGCGGGCGGGACGCCCGCGCTCCATTATGAAAAACATCTTTCATCTTCCAGGGTGGCGGCAATCGCCATGACCGTTGATATGCAAGTCTGACGTGTCAGGATTTCGATCATTTTTGTATAGCCCGCATAGGTTGGGGTGAGCGAAGCGAACCCCAACGGTCATGGCGCGAGTCGATGCCACCCCGGATGATGAAACCTTCGTCAGCGACTCGCCGATCTCCGTTACTCATACCCGGTTGCGCTCAACGGGCCGTTGATACGCAAGTCCGACGTATCGGGATTCCGGCCATTTTTTGTATAAGTCCCACGAAGCGGGCGAGACGCCCGCGCTCCCCGATTCGCGCGCGAGAGAGTGGAGCGCGGGCGTCCCGCCCGCCATGCGATCCCTGGGCTGCACTGGGCCGCCGCCATTTTTGGCGTATCACGATGGTTTGACCGCAACTTGGTATCGGGACTCTTCCAGTGGATTCCCGTGCTTTCCACCCCCCTTCGTTCGGACAAACGCCGCCTCCGTTTCCGGCGAAAAACCGCCGATCGTCTCCCGCCATATCGCGTTCCTTGCCCGGCCTCCTCCAAAAAGCCAAATGCGATTGCCCTGAACTTGCCCACATTTCAACACGATAGCCCGACAGGCTGCTAGAATAAGCGCCTTCGCGGGCGTCGTATAATGGTAATACCCAAGCTTCCCAAGCTTGTGCCGTGGGTTCGATTCCCATCGCCCGCTCGATGAACACTTCGGAAGCATTGCGCGCAAGGCCGGAAAACCAGGTAACAGCCAGGGTTTCCGGCTTTTTTGTTGCGCGGCGTTCCCGCCGCGCTACATCGGGTAGACGCCGCGCACGACCGCGAAATCGACGACGATGCCGGCGAAGATGCTCGCGCCGATCCAGTTGTTGTGCAGGAAGGCCTTGAAGCAGCGGGCCGGTTCGCGGTGGCGGATCAGGGTGTAGTGATGGACGGCCAGCGCCGCCGCCACGCCCAGTCCGGCGTAGAAGGCCCAGCGCGCGTGCGTCTGGTAGCCTACCCAGGCGATCAGGGCAAAGGCGATGACGTAGCAGAGCATCACCGCGGCCACGTCGAAACGGCCGAAAGTGATCGCCGAGGTCTTGATGCCGATCTTGAGATCGTCGGCGCGGTCGACCATGGCGTATTCCGTATCGTAGGCCATGGCCCAGAATACGTTGGCCAGCAGCAGCGCCCAGGCCGTCGGCGGAATCCGGTCGAACTGCGCGGCATACGCCATCGGAATGCCAAAACCGTACGCCACGCCCAGATAAGCCTGCGGCACGGCGAGGAAACGCTTGGTGAGCGGATAGCTGGCGGCCAGGAACAAGGCCGGAACGGACAAGGCGACGACCAGCCAGTTGCGCAGCGAGAGGATCAGGCAGAAGGCGCAAACGACCAGCACCAGGCAAAGCAGCAACGCCTCCCGGAGCGAAACCGCGCCGGTGGCCAATGGCCGGTCCCTGGTGCGTTCGACGAGCGGATCGAACTTGCGGTCGGCCATGTCGTTGATCACGCATCCCGCCGAACGCATGAGCACCGTTCCCAGCACGAAAATCCAGACCACGACCCAGTTCGGCGTCCCCCACGAAGACAGCCAGAGCGCCCACAAGGTCGGCCACAGCAGCAACAGGATGCCGATCGGCTTGTCCAGTCGCATCAGCTTTTCATAAAGGTCGAGACGTTTGCTCAGGGTAAGGGGATCAGCCGTCATGGCGCAATTTTATTCCAATGCCGATCGTCACGGCGAGTCGTATGAAAAGACAAGTTTCGCGCCGTCCGGTTCCATCCCCGGCGTCAAGCCTTCAGCCGGCATCAAGCCTTCAGCAATTCCTCGCGGCTGCCCATCCAGCGCGCGAGATGGCGCGCGGCGCGTCCGGGCGCCTCGCGCAACAGGCGTTCGGCCATTTCGCGCGCCGGCTCGATCAGGTCGGCGTCCGCCTCCAGATCGGCGTAGCGCAGCAGGGGCAGGCCGGACTGGCGGCTGCCGACGAATTCGCCCGGCCCGCGCAGGCGCAGATCCTGGCGCGCGATCTCGAAGCCGTCGCTGTTCTCGAAAATGATCTTCAGCCGTTCGCGCGCGGTCATGGAGAGCGGCTGCTGGTACAAGAGCACGCAAACCGAGGTTTCCCTGCCGCGCCCGACACGTCCGCGCAACTGGTGCAGTTGCGCCAGGCCGAAACGCTCCGCGTGTTCGATGACCATCAGGCTGGCGTTGGGCACATCGACGCCGACCTCGACGACCGTCGTTGCCACCAGCACGTCGATCTCTCCGGCGACGAATGACGCCATCGTCGCCGCTTTCTCTTCGGCCTTGAGGCGGCCGTGCACCAGGCCGACGCGCAAGCCGGCCAGTTCCCGCGAGAGCAGGGCGTGGGTATCGAGCGCCGTCTGCAACTGCAACTTTTCCGATTCCTCGATCAGCGGGCACACCCAGTAGGCTTGCCGTCCCGCATCCACCGCGCCGCGAATGCGTTCGATCACCTCATCGCGCCGCGCGTCCGAGACCAGCCGGGTGCGTACCGGCAGGCGGCCCGGCGGAAGCTCGTCGAGCACCGAGACATCGAGATCGGCGTAATAGCTCATCGCCAGCGTGCGCGGGATGGGCGTGGCCGACATCATCAACTGGTGCGGCGGTTCCGCCCCTTTCCCGCCCTTGCGCCGCAATTCCAGCCGCTGCGCCACGCCGAAGCGGTGCTGCTCGTCGACGATGATCAGCCCCAGGCGCGCAAAATCGACGCGTTCCTGGATCAAGGCGTGCGTGCCGACCACCAGTTGCGCGCTGTTCGCCACCTGCTGCTGCGCCGCCCGCTTGGCCGCCCTTTTCTGGCTGCCGGACAGCCAGGCCACTTCGACGCCGAGCGGTTGCAGCCAGGCGCACAGCTTGAGGTAGTGCTGCTCGGCGAGAATCTCGGTGGGCGCCATGAACGCCGCCTGGTATCCCGCCTCGATCGCCTGGCACGCCGCCAGCGCGGCGACGATGGTTTTGCCGCTGCCGACGTCGCCTTGCAGCAGCCGCTGCATCGGATAAGGCTGCGCCAGATCGTCCACGATCTCGGCGGCGACGCGCCGCTGGGCCGCGGTCAGGGCAAAGGGCAGCGACTCCCGCAGGCGGCGAAACAGCGCGCCCGCCGGAGCGATGCGCGGCGCGCCGCGCTGGCGCCGGGACAGGTAGGCGCGGCGCAGTGAAAGTTGCTGCGCCAGTAGTTCATCGAATTTGATCCGCCGCCACGCCGGATGCTCCCGTGACTGCAAGGCGCTTTCCGGCACGCCGGGCGGCGGCGCGTGCAGCAGCCGGACCGCCCCGTCGAACGGCGGAAAGCCGCGCTCGCGGCGCCAGGCCTCCTCCAGCAGTTCGGAGAGATCGGCCTTTGCCAGCGCCGCGGCGATATGCTTGCGCAGCACGGCTTGCGACACGCCGGCCGTGGTCGGATAGACCGGCGTCAGCGACTCGGGCAAGGATTCGCCTTCGCGCAACAGGCGATAGCGCGGATGCACCATCTCGTCGCCCAGGAAGCCGGGGCGAATCTCCCCGAAAACGCGCAATTTCTGCCGCTCTTCGCGCGCGCGCTCGAACTGCCGGGTCTGGCTGCCGTAAAAATTGAGGAAACGCAGCGTCATTTCCCCGCTGTCGTCGGCGACCCGCGCCAGCAGTTGGCGGCGCGGACGAAACTGCACGGAAACTTCGCGCACCACCACTTCCAACTGCACCGGGCCGTCGTTTCCCGCCGCCGCGATGGCGGTCACCCGCGTCTCGTCCTCGTAACGCAACGGCAAATGCAATACGAGATCGCTCCCGCGCTTCAGCCCCAGCTTGTTCAGGCGGGCCTTGAGCGCCGGCGGCGCCTCGATCGCATCGACGGCCACGCCGGCGTCTTACCGTGAAACGACCATGATCGCGTCGGCTTCGACCAGCGCGCCGCGAGGCAGCGCGGCCGCGCCGATCACCGCGCGCGCCGGATACGGCTCGGTAAAGTAGCGGGACATGACTTCGTTGAATTTGGCGAAATGACCGAGGTCGGTCAGAAAGACCGTCACTTTCGCCACGTCGGACAAGGATCCTCCCGCCGCCTCGGCAACGGCTTTCAGGTTTTCCAGAACACGCTCGATCTGCGCGTCGATACCGTCGACCAGCAGCATCGACGAAGGATCCAGGCCGATCTGGCCGGACAGGTAAACGGTATCGCCGGCGCGCACCGCCTGCGAATAAGTACCGATGGCGGCAGGCGCTTCGGGACTGTGAACGATCGTTTTGCTCATGGCTGGAAACCTCTCTGTTGT
>JAISNE010000401.1 GCA_031276375.1 Accumulibacter sp. | reverse complement strand
AACTCCGGTAATCGGCGTTGATCTTCACGTACTCGTGGGAGAGGTCGCAGGTGTGAATGCTGGCGCGGGCCTGGCCGCGCCCGAGGTCGACGCGCACGGTGATTTCCTCGGCCCGCATGACGCGCGCGCCGTCTTCCTCGCGGTACGAGGCCGCCCGTCCGCCGTGTTCGGCGACCAGCACGTCCTGCCCGGCGTTGCAAAGCCAGACGCGGATCTTGTCGACGTCGAGCGAGTCGACCGGCGCGTAGCCGATGGCGGCGAGGATGCGCCCGAGGTTGGGGTCGGAGGCGAAGAAGGCGGTCTTGACCAGCGGCGAGTGACCGATGGCGTAGCCGACGGCCCGGCATTCCTCGCGGTCGCGGCCGCCCTGGACGGCCACGGTGATGAACTTGGTGGCGCCTTCGCCGTCGCGCACGATGGCCTGCGCGAGTTCGCGCGCGACGTCGGCGAGCGCCGCGCGCAATTCGCCATGAGCCGCCGAGGCCTCGGTCAACACGACGCCGGACTGGCCGGTGGCGATCAGGATGAAGGAGTCGTTGGTCGAGGTGTCGCCGTCGACGGTGATGCAGTTGAACGATTCGTCGGCGACCTCGCGCGCCAGTTGGGAGAGGAGCGGCGCGGCGATGCTGGCGTCGGTGGCGATGAAGCCGAGCATGGTGGCCATGTTCGGATGGATCATGCCGGCGCCCTTGCACATGCCGGTGACGGCAACCGTCCGTCCGGCGATTTCCAGCGTGCGCGAGGCGGCCTTGGCCACGGTGTCGGTGGTCATGATGGCGTGCGCGGCTTCGTGCCAGTGGTCGGGCTGGAGATCGTCCCGGCAGCGCGGCAGCGCGGCGACGAGGCGGTCGACCGGCAGGGGTTCGAGGATCACGCCGGTGGAAAACGGCAGCACCTGACCGGCGTCGATGCCGAGCAGTTCGCCGGCCGCCGCGCAGGTCCGCCGCGCCGCGCGCAAGCCTTCGTCGCCGGTCCCGGCGTTGGCGTTGCCGGTGTTGATTACCAGCGCGCGGATTTCACGCCCGCTGTCCAGATGTTCGCGGCAGACATGCACCGGCGCGGCGCAGAAGCGGTTGCGCGTGAACACGCCGGCGACCGTGGCGCCCGGTTCCAGCGCCAGCAGCGCAAGATCGCGCCGGTTCGCCTTGCGGATGCCGGCTTCGGCGACGCCCAGGCGGACGCCGGCCACGGGGAAGAGCTTTTCGGGAGCGGGGGTTGCGTAATTGACAGTCATGGCGGTTCGTCGGAAGAAGGGTTGGCGGGTTTGTTTCAATCCACGTCTGGAAGGGGTTTCCAACCGGAGCGGGGGAGGCGGTGAGAAAGGAAGAGTGAGAAAGGAAAAGTCATCGGGAGGACGGCGGGAGTAGCGGGGAAAATGGCGTCCGCCGCCTTTTTCCTCACGACAGCTTTCCGTGGCATTGCTTGTATTTCTTGCCCGAGCCGCACGGGCAGGGGTCGTTGCGGCCGATCTTCTGGCCGGCGCGCAGCATCCCCGGACGGATGATTTCGGTCGGCCCGGGGTCGTTGCGGCCGTTCTTCTGGCCGGCGCGCAGGGGTTGCACGGCGCTTTCCGCCACCGCCGCCAAGGCTCTTTCGTAATCGTCGTGATGGTATTGGACGTTCTGCACGGCGGCGGGCTGCGGCGCGGTTTCCGGCACGTCCTCGGTGCGCACCTGGACGGTCACCAGCAGGCGGGTCACTTCGGCGCGCACGGCGTCGAGCAGCATCTGGAACAGTTCGAAGGCTTCGCGCTTGTATTCCTGCTTGGGGTTTTTCTGGGCGTAGCCGCGCAGGTGAATGCCCTGGCGCAGGTGGTCGAGCGCCGCCAGATGTTCGCGCCAGTGGCTGTCGAGGCTCTGCAGCATGACGTTGCGCTCGAACTGGTGGAAGGTGTCGCCGCCGACCAGTTCGACCTTGGCCTGGTACGCCGCGTCGGCCTGTTCGACGATGCGCCCGAGAATATCGCCGTCGCTCAGCGTCGGCTCGTTTTTGACCCAGTCGGCGGCGGGGACGGTCATCAGGAACTGGGAGGCCAGTTCCTTTTCCAGCGCCGGCAGTTCCCACTGCTCCTCGACGCTGTCCGCCGGCACGTGGCGGCGGAAGATGTCGGTGAGCACGCTGCGGCGCATGGCGGTAATCGTTTCGCTGATGTCCGTGGTTTCCAGTAGATCGTTGCGCTGCGCGTAGATCACCTTGCGCTGGTCGTTGGCCACGTCGTCGTATTCGAGCAACTGCTTGCGGATGTCGAAGTTGCGGCTTTCGACCTTGCGCTGCGCCGATTCGAGCGAGCGCGACACCATCGGATGCTCGATGGCTTCGCCCTCGGGCATCTTCAGGCGGTCCATGATCGACTTGAGGCGGTCGCCGGCGAAGATGCGCAGCAGCGGATCGTCGAGCGCCAGGAAGAAGCGCGAGGAGCCAGGATCGCCCTGCCGCCCGGAACGGCCGCGCAACTGGTTGTCGATGCGGCGCGATTCGTGGCGCTCGGAGCCGATGATGTGCAGGCCGCCCGCGGCGATGACCTGCTCGTGCAGTTTTTGCCACTCGGCGCGCAGGGCGGCGATGCGCTCGTCCCTGACCGCCGGGTCCAGCGCTTCGTCGTCGCGGATCGCCGTCACCTGCCGGTCGATGCTGCCGCCGAGCACGATGTCGGTGCCCCGGCCGGCCATGTTGGTGGCGATGGTAATCATGCCGGGCCGCCCGGCCTGCATGATGATCTCGGCTTCCCTGGCGTGCTGCTTGGCGTTCAGGACCTGGTGCGGCAGCTTTTCGCGGTCGAGCAGGTTGGACAGGAGTTCGGAGTTCTCGATCGAAGTCGTGCCGACCAGCACCGGCTGGCCCTTTTCCCGGCAGACGCGGATGTCGGCGATGATCGCCTTGAATTTCTCGTCGGCGGTGCGGAAGATCTGGTCGTTCAGGTCTTCGCGGATCATCGGCACGTTGGTCGGAATGACCACCGTCTCCAGACCGTAGATCTGCTGGAATTCGTAGGCCTCGGTATCGGCGGTGCCGGTCATGCCGGCCAGCTTGCCGTACATGCGGAAGTAATTCTGGAAGGTGATCGAGGCCAGCGTCTGGTTTTCGTTCTGGATGGCCACGCCTTCCTTGGCCTCGACGGCCTGGTGCAGGCCGTCCGACCAGCGGCGGCCGGCCATCAGGCGGCCGGTGAATTCGTCGACGATGATCACCTCGCCGTTTTGCACGACGTACTGCTGATCTCTGAGGAACAGGGTGTGCGCGCGCAGGGCGGCGTACAGGTGGTGAATCAGCAGGATGTTGGCCGCGTCGTAAAGGCTGCCGCCCTCCGGCAGCAGGCCGACGCGCGCGAGGACTTCCTCGGCGTGCTCGTGGCCTTCCTCGGTGAGCAGCACCTGGTGCGCCTTCTCGTCGACCCAGTAGTCGCCCGGACCGTTCTCTTCCTGGCAGCGGGTCAGCATCGGCGCGACCTTGTCCATGCGCACGTACAGGTCGGTGTGATCCTCGGCCTGGCCGGAAATGATCAGCGGCGTGCGCGCTTCGTCGATCAGGATCGAGTCGACTTCGTCGACGATGCCGAAGGCAAGCTTGCGCTGAAAGCGGTCGGCGACCACATAAGCCATGTTGTCGCGCAGATAATCGAAGCCGAATTCGTTGTTCGTGCCGTAGGTGATGTCCGCGGCGTAGGCCGCCTGCTTCTGGTCGTGCGGCATTTGCGCGTAGATGACGCCGACGCTCAGGCCCAGGAAGCGGTGCAGGCGCCCCATCCACTCCGCGTCGCGGTTGGCCAGATAGTCATTGACGGTGATGATATGCACGCCGTTGCCGGTCAGCGCGTTGAGGTAGGCGGGCAGCGTGGCGACCAGCGTCTTGCCCTCGCCGGTGCGCATTTCGGCGATCTTGCCGTCGTGCAGCACCATGCCGCCGATCAACTGGACATCGAAATGGCGCATGCCGAGCACGCGCTTGCCAGCCTCCCGCACCACGGCGAACGCCTCGGGAAGCAGCGCGTCGAGCGCATCCCCGTTGGCCAGCCGCGCCTTGAACTCGACCGTCCTGCCGCGCAATTCGTCGTCGGAAAGCGCGCCGATGCCCGGCTCCAGCGCATTGATCTTGCGCACGACCGCCGAATACTGCTTGATCAGCCGATCGTTGCGGCTGCCGAAAATCTTCTTGAG
>JAISNE010000387.1 GCA_031276375.1 Accumulibacter sp. | reverse complement strand
CCGAACATGCCGCGCGCCGCGTCGCCGATCAGGCAGGGCGCGAGATAGAGCAGGATTTCGTCGACCAGCCCGGCGTTCAGCAGGGCGCCGTTGAGCCGGCATCCGCTTTCGACGTGAAGCTCGTTGATGCCGCGCCGGCCAAGCTCCGCCATGAGCGCCGCGAGATCCACCCGCCCGGCTCCGTCCGGCAGGGCCGTTAATTCGACGCCGCGCCGCCGCAACGATTCGGCGCGCTCGCCCTCCGCGATGGCGCTTGCCACCAGGAGCGGCCCGTCCCCGATCACGCGCGCGCCGGGCGGCAGTTCGAGGCGGCTGTCGACCACGACTTTCAGCGGCTGCCGTCCGCCGGTGGATACGCCGCGCACGTTGAGTCGCGGATCGTCGTCGCGCACCGTGCCGATGCCGCTCAGGATGGCGCATGCCCGCGCGCGCCAGCGATGTCCGTCCCGGCGGGCCGCCGCGCCGGTGATCCATTGGCTGTCTCCGTTGCGCAAGGCGGTTTTGCCGTCCAGGCTGGCGGCCAGTTTCAGGCGTACCCACGGACGCCCGCGCGTCATGCGCGATACGAATCCGGCATTGAGTTCGACCGCTTCCGCTTCCAGCAGCCCGCATTGCGCGGCGATTCCCGCCGCGGCCAGCGCCGCCAGCCCGCCGCCGGCAACGCGCGGGTCGGGGTCTTGCATGGCCGCCACCACGCGCGCCACGCCGGCGTCGATCAGTGCTCCGGCGCACGGCGGCGTGCGTCCGTGGTGGCTGCACGGTTCGAGCGTGACGTAGGCCGTCGCGCCGCGCGCGGCCGCTCCGGCGGCTGCGATGGCATGGACTTCGGCATGCGCTTCGCCCGCCCGCCGGTGCCATCCTTCGCCGACGATTTTTCCGTCCCGCGCGAGCACGCAGCCCACGCGGGGATTGGGCGTCGTCGTGTACAAGCCGCGCCGCGCCAGGCGCAGGGCGCGCGCCATGAAATCGTGGTCGGCGGCGCTGAACACGGCGGGGGGATCTCTTTCCGCGGTGTTCGCCGTGCGCGTCGCGTTTACTGCTTTTTCCAGGTCAGACACCGCCGGATTCGCCGCGCCGCCGGGCGCCCGATACTTCCTTGACCAGATCGGAGAACGCGTCGACATCCTCGAAGTTGCGATAAACCGAGGCGAAGCGGACGTAGGCCACCTGGTCGATCTTTTTCAGTTCGCGCATGACCATCTCGCCGAGATTTTCCGAGGGGATTTCGCGTTCGCCCTGGGTGAGCAGCTTTTCTTCGATGCGCAGGATCGCCGCATCGACCGCTTCGACGGTCACCGGCCGTTTGCGCAGGGCCAGCCACAGGCTGGCCGAGAGTTTCTCGCGGTCGAAATCGACGCGCGATCCGTTTTTCTTGACCACTCGCGGCATGCGGATTTCCGCCCGCTCATGGGTGGAAAAGCGTTTGTCGCAGGACAGGCAGCGCCGGCGCCGGCGCACGACGTCGCCATCCTCGCTGATGCGCGTATCCGCGACCGTCGTGTCGGACGCCCCGCAGAATGGGCATTTCATTTCCCGCCGCCGGATCAGGCACCGTAGACCGGGAAGCGCCGGCACAGCTCGCCGACCTTGCCGCGCGCGCGCGCGATGACCGCTTCGTCGCTCGGCGCGTCGAGCACGTCGGCGATCAGGTGGCCCACCTGTTCGGTTTCGAGTTCGGTGAAACCGCGCGTGGTCATGGCCGGCGTGCCGATGCGGATGCCGGAAGTGACCATCGGCCTTTGCGGGTCTTTCGGAATCGCGTTCTTGTTGACCGTGATGTTCGCCTTGCCCAGAGCCGCTTCGGCTTCCTTGCCGGTGATGTTCTTGGCGCGCAGGTCGACCAGGAAGAGGTGCGATTCGGTGCGGCCGGAAACGATGCGCAGGCCGCGCTCCACGGAGAGCACCCGCGACAGCACGCGGGCGTTGGCCATCACCTGTTCCTGATAGGCGCGGAATTCCGGCGTCCCGGCTTCCTTGAGCGCGACGGCCTTGGCGGCGATCACGTGCATCAGCGGCCCGCCTTGCAGCCCTGGGAAGATGGCCGAGTTGACCGCCTTTTCGTGCGCGGCCTTCATCAGGATGACGCCGCCGCGCGGACCGCGCAGCGTCTTGTGCGTCGTCGAAGTCACCACGTCGGCGAACGGCACGGGGTTGGGGTAGCAGCCGGCGGCGATCAGCCCGGCGTAGTGCGCCATGTCGACCCAGAAGATCGCGCCGATTTCCCTAGCGATCCTGGCGAATCGCTCGAAGTCGATGCGCAGCGAATAGGCGGAGGCGCCGGCGACGATGATCTTCGGCCGGTGCTCGCGGGCCGCCGCTTCCATCGCCTCGTAATCGATTTCTTCCTTGCTGTCGAGACCGTAGGCGACGACATTGAACCATTTGCCCGACATGTTCAGCGCCATGCCGTGCGTGAGGTGCCCGCCCTCGGCGAGGCTCATGCCCATGATCGTGTCGCCGGGCCTGGCGAAGGCCATCAGCACGGCCTGATTGGCTTGCGAGCCGGAATTCGGCTGCACGTTGGCGGCTTCCCCGCCGAACAGCCGCTTCAGGCGGTCGATGGCGATCTGCTCGGCGATGTCGACGTACTCGCAGCCGCCGTAGTAGCGCTTGCCCGGATAGCCTTCGGCATATTTGTTGGTCAGTTGCGAACCTTGCGCTTCCATGACCGCGCGGCTGACATAATTTTCGGAAGCGATCAGTTCGATATGCTCTTCCTGACGGCGGTTCTCGCTTTCGATCGCTTTCCACAGATCGGGATCGACTTTTACCAGGGTGTCTTTCGCTGAAAACATCGTCGGCCTCTCAAGCCATTGAAAATGAGATGAATCATAGCATGCCGGCCAGCGCCGGAACACCGGAAAGACGCGCTCCGCCGTGCCGTGAGAGGCGAAGAACGGCTTGCGGAATGGCTATATCCGGGTGACGAACGGCGCCTGCGCGATCCCCGTCAGGTGCGCCGTGTCCCCCCACGATTCGAAGCGCAGGTTTTCGCCCTGAACGATCAGCCAGTTGATGGAAGCGTTCGGCAGCGGAAAATCGCGCGGCGATTCCAGCGGCACGCCGCGCGCCTGGCGGTACAGTAGATCGAGCACGCCGCCGTGCGTCACCACGGCGATGGTCCGCCCGGCATATTGACTCGCCAGGCGGGACAGGCACGCGCCGGCGCGGTCGAGATGCTGGCGCAGGCTTTCGCCGCCGGGAATGACGTAATCGGGGCGGCGGGCCGCCAGCGATTCCGCCACGACGGGGTCGGCGGCCTGGATTTCGGCGCGCGTCATCCCCTCGCAACAGCCGAAATTCCGTTCCCGCAGCGCCGTTTCGAGCTGTACCGGAAGCCCGTGCGCACTGGCCAGCGGTTGGGCCGTCTGCCGGGCGCGCAGCAGGTCGCTGCCGTGGATCGCGTCGAAATGTTGGTCCGCCAGCCGCCTCGCCAGCGCCTCCGCCTGCGCCAGCCCCACCTCGTTGAGCGGCAGGTCGCGCTGCCCCTGGATGCGCAGTTCGGCATTCCATGCCGTTTCCCCGTGACGGATCAGACAGATTCTCGCCTCCTCTTGCACAGCCGACTCCTTGTACGAAACTGGAAAAACCTTGCTCGAAGCCACTTTCGGCGCGGGGCAAAAGCGGGTGAAGCGTTGCGGCCTGCCCGGAACCGGAAAACCCCGCCGCGGCGCTGGCGAAAGGCGGCGGCGGGGTTTCCGGGGAAGGGACGGAGGCAGGGCGGGGAATTTTCCCCGTCTGGCCTTACTTGGGCACGGCGGCTATCCGGCCGCTTTTTTCCGCCTGATACTGGCGGAACGTCTTGATGGCCATCAACAGCAGCCCCAGGGCCAGGCCCAGGCACAGAACGGCCATCACCAGCAGGGTCAGCGGGCCGCTGATGGCCGCGCCGCCTTGCAGGCTGGCGATGAACTTTTGCATCAGCAGCAGCAGCGCGGCGATGGTCGTGGCGACCATGAATATGGCCGGCAGGATGGTGAACCACGCTTGCCGTTTTCTCTTCAGCAGCCAGGCGGACACCGTTATCAGGGCCAGCGCGGCGAGCAACTGGTTGGCCGTGGCGAACATCGGCCAGAGCAAGGTAAAGCCGTTGTTCCAGGCCAGCCAGAGCATCAGCGCCACGGAAAGCAGGGCGTTGAAGCCGATCGTGCGCATGAAGGCCGGCACCTTGCCCTTGAACAGCACGCTCCAGAGTTCTTCGAACAGATAGCGGTTCAGGCGCACCGCGGCGTCCAGCGTGGTGACCACGAAGCCTTCGACCAGCAATATGCCGAAGACGGTGCCGATATGCGTCGGCAGGCCGATGGTCTGGTGCAGCATCAGGCCCATGCTCAAGGCAAAGGCCAGGATGGGGTTGGACGATCCGGCGCCCGGCGCGGGCCAGACGATGCGCAGGTAATCCTCTTGCGACAGGGCGGCGCAGACGACCAGGACGGTGCCCGTCGCCAGGATGCCTTCCAGGATCATCGCGTTGTAACCCATCTTGCGGGCCTGGCCTTCATTGGCCAGTTGCTTGGAAGTGGTGCCCGAGGCGACCAGGGAATGGAAGCCGGAGACGGCGCCGCAGGCGACCGTGATGAACAGGAAAGGCCAGATGGAGCCGAGCTTGGCCTGTCCGGCGTCCAGCGCCACCATCACATTCTGGGTGCTCACGCCCTGCAATCCGCCGACGATGACCACCACGAAAATGGCCAGTATGCCGATGTACAGGATCTGCACGTTGGTGAAGTCGCGCGGTTGCAGGATGAGCCAGACGGGCAGACCGGCCGCCAGGGTCACATAGACGGCCAGAATGAGCATCCACGCCTTGGGACTGACGCTGACGGGCGAGAGCACCCCGACGTAGATGGACGCCACGGCGACGGCGGCGGCGATGACGTAGCCCAGCCCGATGCCGAGATTGCGCTTGTACAGCAGGAAACCCAGAACCGGGGCGAACAGCGTGATGATGATGACGGAAGTGGAAGCGATGCCGCCGATCGCGCCGAACAGCACGCCGCCTTCCTCGACGGTGCGCAGGATGGTCTGGTCGGCGGGCAGGCCCATCAATTCCAGCGGCACCTTGCTGGTCAGCGCCTGCACCGTCATCGAAAGGAAGGCCGAGGTCACCAGCGTCAGCATCAGGATGGCAAAACAGATGAACAGGAAAAAGCCGGTGTTGCCCAGGGCGATCCGCGTCACCTCGACGATCGACCGGCCCCTTTCGCGCAGGCTGACGAACAGGGCGGAAAAATCATGGACCGCGCCGATCAGCACCGAGCCGAGCAGAATCCACAGCCAGACCGGCAGGTAGCCGAAGAGGATGGCGACGATCGGGCCGACGATCGGGCCGGCGCCGGCGATGGCCGAAAAATGATGGCCGAACAGGATATTGAACCTGGTCGGCACATAATCCTTGCCGTCGTTGATGGTGGTGGCCGGAGTCGGAGTGCTGGCGTCGGTTCCCAGCCACTTGCCCACCGTTTTGCCATAGATTTGCGCGCCGACGACGAAAAACACGACAGAGATGCACAGCATCAACAAAATATTCACGATAACCCTCCTTGAAAGTTTGGCGTAGGCCGGAAATGCATTATTTTTATGCTACCTGGATTCGAGCCCCATTGGCCCCATTCACTATTCCCCATTCCGATGCATCCTCCGTGTCCGCGAAGAATAATATACCAGGATTGGCCGGACGGCATCCGCGCCGGGCGGCGCGGCGGATCATCCGGCCGCCACCTTCATTTCGCCGATCAGGATCGAGCCGACCTGCCGCGACCCGCGCACCAGCACGTCGCTGCCGACGGCCGCGATGTCCAGGAACATGTCGCGCAGATTGCCGGCGATGGTGATCTCCTCGACCGCGTGGCGTATCTCGCCGCCTTCGACCCAGAACCCGGCGGCGCCCCGCGAATAATCCCCGGTCACATAATTGATCCCGTGCCCGAGCAATTCGGTGACCAGCAGGCCGCGGCCCATTTTCCCGAGCAGGCCCTGGAAATCCTCCGCGCCCGGCCGAACGATCAGGTTATGACAGCCGCCGGCGTTCCCCGTCGTCTGCATGCCCAGCTTGCGCGCCGTATAGGCGCTCAGGAAATAGCCCTGCAGCTCGCCCCCCGCCACCACCGCCCGGTCGCGCGTGGCGACGCCGTCGTTGTCGAACATGCTGCTCGCCAGCGCGCCCGGCAGATGCGGACGCTCATCGATGCGCAGCGCGTCCGGAAAAACGCGCTTGCCCAGGCAATCGACCAGAAACGACGTCTTGCGGTACAGGCTGCCGCCGCTCGCGGCATGGACGAAACTGGCGATCAGCGAAGCGGCCAGCGGCGCCTCGAACAGCACCGGCGCCTTGCACGTCTTGATCTTGCGCGGACCGAGCCGGGCCAGCGCCCGCCGGGCCGCGCGCGCGCCGACGGCCTCGGGCGAATCGATCCGCTTCGGATCGCGCGCGGTGGAAAACCAGTCGTCGCGCTGCATGCCGCTCCCCTTGCCGGCGATCACCGAACACGAAAGACAATGCCGCGACGTCGGGTAGCCGCCGATGAACCCCAAGCTGTTGGCGGCGATGAACTGCCCCTCCTGGACCGACACGGTCGCGCCTTCCGAATTGCTCACCCGCGGGCTGACGGCAAAGGCCGCCTGCTCGCAGCGGCGCGCCAGATCGGCCGCCGCGTCGATCGACAACGACCAGGGATGATACAGATCGAGATTGGCGAAGCCCTGCTCGCGGTCGGCCAGCAAACCTTCCCCCGGCAGCCCCGCGCAAGCGTCCTCCGCCGTATAGCGCGCGATATTGAGCGCCGCCTCGACCGTCTCGCGCAAGGCGGTCCGGGAAAAGTCCGAAGTGCTGGCGTGCCCCTTGCGCTGGCCCAGATAAACCGTCACGCCGATCCCCTTGTCACGGTTGTATTCGATGGTCTCGACAGCACCGCAACGCACCGTCACCGACTGCCCGAACCCCTCCGAAACATCCACCTCGCAATCGCTGGCGCCCACCC
This sequence comes from Accumulibacter sp., assembly GCA_031276375.1. GTDB lineage: Bacteria > Pseudomonadota > Gammaproteobacteria > Burkholderiales > Rhodocyclaceae > Propionivibrio. Next base: position 190 of record JAISNE010000387.1, on the reverse strand, counting down.
GGCGGGAATGACCGAGCACGTCCTGGGCCAGCGAACGGAGCGTATCGAGCGAATGGCCGAATCTGGCTTCGTGGATGATCGGAGCGGATTTTCGAGGCATGGAGATGGCGAGGAAAACGGCGAAGTCGTTATCATAACAGCCCGCGCCGCGTTCTCCCGTCCGCGCGGGGCGTGGAGGCAGGGCCATCGC
>JAISNE010000340.1 GCA_031276375.1 Accumulibacter sp. | reverse complement strand
GCAGGCTTTCAAAATTGACCTTGATGCCGGTCGATTTTTCAAATTCGGGGATGACCGACTTGAGCAGTTCGCCATACGGATGGTTGGCCAGCAGCACGCGGATTTCCTTGGCCTGGGCCATGCCGCTGGTGGAGAAACAGAGCGAGGATAATGCGACCAGGGTGGTGACGATCAACTTCTTTTTCATGATGCCTCCTTGATGGATTAAAAAAACAACCGCCTGAAAAATGATTGAAAATCCGTATGTTTCACCGCGCCCGTGACCGGGCGGCGCCGCCTGGAAGAGGGTGCGTTCCTCCCGCACCGAAGGGGCCGCCCGAAGGGGCCAACCGGCGTTTGTTCCGGATGAACGCCATTGCCGATGAATGAATCAAACAATGGTCTGTGCGCTGTGTTTGTCGAAAACATGGCTGCGGGTCATATTGAGGCTGAACGGCAAGGTTTGTCCAACGTCTATCGCTTGCTCGGGCACCGGCATGCGCGCAACCAGCGTATCGCTGCCGCAAGCCAAGTGGACAAAAATCTCCGAGCCCAGCGTTTCCACGACTTCGGCGCGCGCCGTCAGCGTGTTGCCGGGGTCGGGCAGGGCGGGATCATGCGTCGCGATATCCTCGGGACGGATGCCGAAAACGACTGGATGCCCGCGATGAGCCTGCAAGGCGGGGCGGAACGCGGCGGGCGCTTTCACGCGGAAAGCGTTGCCGGAGATGAACAGATCACCGCCTTCGGCCAGCAGCGAGGCTTCGACAAAATTCATCGCCGGCGAGCCGATGAAGCCGGCGACGAAACGGTTGGCCGGCTGGCTATACACCTCCATCGGCGCGCCGTGCTGCTGCAGCACGCCCTTGCTCATGATGAAGATACGGTCGGCCATGGTCATGGCCTCGACCTGATCGTGCGTCACGTAGATGATCGTGGCGCCGAGCCGGCGGTGCAGCTTGCTGATTTCGGCGCGCATGGCGACCCGCAGCTTGGCGTCGAGATTGGACAGCGGTTCGTCGAAGAGGAACACCTTGGGCTTGCGCACGATCGCCCGGCCAACGGCGACACGCTGGCGCTGACCGCCGGAAAGCTCCTTGGGTTTACGCGCCAGAAGCTCCGTGATACCGAGAATATCGGCGGCTTCCTGCACGCGGGAAGCGATCTCCGCTTCCGGTATTTTGCGGATGCGCAGGCCGAACCCCATATTCTCGCGGACGTTCATGTGGGGATACAGCGCATAGTTCTGGAACACCATGGCGATGTCGCGGTCACGCGGCGGCAGATCGTTGACCCGCAGGTCGTCGATGAAGATATCGCCGGAAGAAGCCGTTTCGAGACCGGCGATCATGCGCAGCGCGGTGGTTTTACCGCAACCCGAGGAACCCACGAGAACCGCGAATTCCTTGTCCTGAATCTCGATCGAAAGATTGTCGACCGCTGTTGCGGAACCGAACTGCTTGACAACGTTTTTCAAGATGACTTTAGACATACCCCGCCTTTTTGCTTGTTCCCGGACGCCGGCCCATCCCGTTTTTGCCTCGTGCGTCAATGCCCGAGACACCCGCCGTAAAAATCACGATAGACGAATACCCTGTCAAGAACCAGAAAAATCCATCGGCCTGGATTGATTGGCCTCGGTTTTGCGCTTCATGCCGCCTTTTTCCGGATCCAAGCCCGGCATGAAACCTCCCAGCGGAGATTGTAACGTTCTTTGAGCTTGGCGGCACTGTTTTGTAACTTATCACAGGGCAATCGCATTTAGGGATCAGAGTTCAGGGATCAGAAAAAGCGACCGTCGCTTTGCTCCGCAAGGAACAGCCCCCTCTCCCGACGCTGCGCGCCACCCTCCCCCCCCCCCCAAGGGGGCGAGGGTAAAAAAGTAAGGGAACCGCCGCGCTCCGAAGGGGCGTGGGTAACGGACGCGCCGCCACCCAAAACGAGCCTCGGCGCTTGCCTGCTCTCCCCCGCCTGGCGGGGGAGAGTACCCCGGCAGGGGCGAGAGAGGGCGCACACCCTCCGGCGCGAAGCGCCGCCTGTTTTTCTTGGCTTTTTTGACGATTCCGAAGGGAAATGCGACAGGGACGGGATAGTGACGCTGGGCGCACACGGAGGGCGCTCCCGCGAAAGACCGCGTGCCTGCCCGCGCTCGCAACGAAACGCCCTTCCCAAACGCTCCATTACGACATCCGCTTATGCGATAGCCCTGTCGGGCTTGAATATCGACGACCTGTCGAGCGCAACTTGGTATGAATCCATTTTCATTCCCCATCTCCCCTCGGGAGAAAAGGCGCCGAAGGCGGATAAGGGGCGGCGGTTGGGCTTGCCCAACGCCTGTTGTCACGGAACCGCCGGCCCTCTCGCCCTTCGGGCATCCTCGTATCCAGATTCATAAGGTTCTCACGCCGGGCCGGTTCCTTTCCGTGAAACATCCGGGCAAATTCCTTGCTGTCGTTTTTTGTGCGGATTTACAACACTTCAGCCGATTTTGTTGCTTTTTTTCAACATCTGGTCATGGCGCTGGGTGATAATGGAAGCGTGCGAGAGAGGAATCGGCAATGAAAGCGAAGGCAGTATCCCGGTTGCGTGGCTGTGCAAGCTGGGGGGAGAAACTGGCTCAAACCCGGAGGGCGTTGTTTTGCGCGAGCACGCCGTTGGGCCGTTCGACAAAAATCGTTCTTTTTGGCCTGGGGACCGTGTTGCCGTTCGGTTCGATCATCTGGGCGCTTCTCTTGTCACATGCCTTGCGGGCCAAGCGCGGTTCGTCGGTGAAATCCGTCAACTGACGCGGTTGCCGCCGCGGTTGCCGCCAGCCCAGGCCGATCGTTCCCGGTACGGTTTTTCCCAGCCAAGGCTCCAGCGCCGGTGGAGCATGGCGTGTCCCGGAAGCTCATCGAACGCTTTCCGGATAACGAATATCCGCCGATCGACAGCGCGCAAAGGCTCGGGCCTTGAGGACATTCCGGAAAGCGGTCACCGCCGTGCCTGGAAAGCGCCGGTCGGGATTCGCGCGCGCCTGGATATGGCGCGTCGAATACGGCGCGTCGAATGAGCCACGGCCTCGGGCAGAACCTTGGAGAGAGCATGGACGTTCTTCCGACCGGACCGTCCGCTCCATTTTCGCGCCGCCGGGGACTGACAAACGGAATAGAATGCTTACTTCGCCGCGAGCCGGGAGCACGCTCGCGGTGATTATCGCCGCTCGCATCCCAAACAAATTTTTCTTCTGGATATCATGAATAAACGCGGATTCACCACGACCATCCTGCACAGCGATCGCGCCAAGCCGATCGAGCATGGAGCGACCCACAAGCCGGTGCACAGTTCGGCGGCCTTCGGTTTTGCCGATGCGCGCGATCTGGTCAGGGTCTTTCAGGGCGAACAGCCCGGTTTTGTCTATGGACGCCAGGGAACGCCGACGACGGCGGCGCTGGAGGAAAAGATCACGCGCATGGAGGAGGGCTTCCTGACGGTGGCCTTCGGCAGCGGCATGGCGGCGATTTCGACGGCGCTGTTCGCCCTGCTGCGCGCCGGCGACCACTTCGTTTCCAGCAGCTTCCTGTTCGGCAACACCACCAGCCTGTTCGAGAGTTTCGCGCGGCTGGGCGTCGAAGTCAGCTTCGTCGATGCCACCGACGCCGCCAACGTCGAGGCGGCGCTGCGGCCGGAAACGCGCCTGGTCTTCGTCGAAACGATCGCCAATCCCTGCACCCAGGTGACCGACCTCGCCGGCATCGGCGAATTGTGCCGGGCGCGCGGCATCGTCTACGTGGTCGACAACACCATCACCTCGCCCTGCCTGTTCCGGCCCCGCGACGTTGGCGCCAGCCTGGTGGTCAATTCCCTGACAAAATACATCGGTGGACACGGCAATGCCCTGGGCGGCGCGTTGACCGATACCGGCCTGTTCGACTGGTCGCGCTATCCGAACATCAGCGGTCTGTACAAGAAAGGCGACGTCCGTGCCTGGGGCATCCTGCAGATACGGAAGAAAGGACTGCGCGACGTCGGCGCCACGCTCTCGCCCGAGACGGCGCATCATCTGGCCGTGGGGGCCGAGACGCTGGCGCTGCGCATGGCGCGCACCTGCGGCAACGCCCAGGCGCTGGCCGAGTTCCTGGCGGCGCATCCGAAAGTGACGAAAGTCTATTATCCCGGACTGGCCGGCCATCCCCAGTACGCGCGCGCCAAGTCGCTGTTTACCGGAAACAGCGGGATTCTTTCCTTCGAGCTGGTCGACGGCGTCGATTGTTTCGACGTGCTCGGGAAGCTGGAAATCGTCATTTCGTCGACCAACCTGGGCGACAACCGCACGCTGGCCATTCCCGTCGCGCAGACGATTTACTTCGAGCTTGGCCCGGAACGGCGCGCCGGACTGGGCATCGCCGAGTCGCTGATCCGCATCTCCGTCGGCATCGAGGACCCCGAGGATTTGCTCGCGGACTTCGGTCAGGCGCTGGGCGATCGATAAGCGCGGAATCGGCCGCGGCGGCATGGAGGCGGGCGCATGGGCATTCCGGTTATAAGAGCATGCATGAAGCGCGCATAAGCAAATAGAAATTGATTCGTTGGAAGGATGAGCGGGAACCCCTAGACTCCGGGTCGTTATCTTTACGAAAGGAACGACCCGATGACCATTCAAAAACTTTTAGGCGGTTTTGCGCTGGGACTGCTGCTCGCCGCCGGAAACGGCGCGGTGAAGGCCGAGACCACCCTGCTCAACGTATCTTATGACCCGACGCGCGAGTTCTATCAGGAATATAACGCGGCGTTCGCCAAATACTGGCAAGGCAAGACCGGAGAAAAGGTCAGCATCAAGCAGTCGCACGGCGGCTCGGGCCGGCAGGCGCTCAAGGTCATCGACGGCCTGGATGCCGACGTCGTCACCCTGGCCCTGGCTTTTGACGTTGGCGCGCTGGCCGAGAAGAAACTGATTCCGGACGATTGGCAGAAGCGCCTGCCGCAGAATGCCTCGCCCTACACCTCGACCATCGTTTTCCTGGTGCGCAAGGGCAACCCCAAGCAAATCAAGGACTGGGACGACCTGATCCGGCCGGACATCGGCATCATCACCCCGAACCCCAAGACTTCCGGCGGCGCCCGCTGGAATTACCTGGCGGCTTGGGCCTTCGCCTTGAAGCAGCCGGGCGGCAACGACGAAAAGGCCAAGGACTTCGTCGGCAAACTGTTCAAGAACGTCAAGGTGCTCGATTCCGGCGCCCGCGGATCAACCACGACCTTCACCGAACGCGGCATCGGCGACGTGCTGCTGGCCTGGGAAAACGAAGCCTTCCTGGCGATCAAGGAACTCGGGCCGGACAAATTCGACATCGTGACCCCATCGCTGTCGATTCTTGCCGAGCCGCCGGTGTCGGTAGTCGACAAAACGGTCGACAAGCGCGGCACGCGCAAGGTGGCGGAAGCGTACCTGGAATATCTCTACACGCCCGAAGCGCAGGAAATCGCCGCCAAGCACTATTACCGGCCGCGCGACGAAAAGATCGCGGCGAAATACGCCAGCCAGTTCGCCAAGGTCAATCTGTTCACCATCGATGACGTCTTCGGCGGGTGGAACAAGGCACAGAAAACCCATTTCGGCGACGGCGGCAGCTTCGACCAGATCTACGGGGCAGGGCGCTGATGTCGAACGGACCGGCCCTTGGGCCGGTCCGTTCAGAGGACAGATGACAGAGGACCGAAGACAGTCATATTGCGGCGCGAAGCGCCGGTAATTGACTGTCCTCTGTCTTCCGTCCTCTGTCCTCTGGATTGCCACGGGCCTTCGGCCCTCGCAATGACGGAGGTTTGAGGTTTGGCGCGTTGTAGCGGGCGTTGGGTTCATTGCCGCGCCCGTTCAACAACAAAGGTATTCACCACGGCAAGGCGGGGAAAACTCCGTCATTGCGAGGCGCACAGCGCCGTGGCAATCCAGGCGGCGATTCATGCCAAGTTGCGCTCAACAGGCAGTCAATACTCCAGTCTGACGTGTCAAGATTTCAGTCATTTTTTTTCGTATCACGATGGTTTGGCGGCAACTTGGCATCACACAACAAGGCCGCCATGCTCGCCCGCAATCGTCACTCCCGCGCAAGCGGGAATCCAGTATCCCGCGGCACCCAACCCTCCCCCAGCCCGTCATTCCCGCG
>JAISNE010000206.1 GCA_031276375.1 Accumulibacter sp. | reverse complement strand
CGCATCAACGAAGTGCGCGACGGTCACTGGTTGAGCAAGCATCCGATCAATTACGGTTGATTGCCACGCATTCCTTCAAAACGAAGGCTCGGCGCAAAAACCAAGCCTTCGTTTTTTATTGGATGCCCGGCTTCATTTCCTTTCACTTTGCCAATTCCAGACAGTCATGTCCGAGTCCGAGCGGCAAACCGCGCCGGGAGATATCCTCGCGCGGGATCGAGGCTATTTCCGTCTATCGATATCCTGGAACGGTTTCCCCGTGGCAATCTGGTTGCGCAGCCAACAAAAATCCGACATTGAGGAAAAGCAATGCCCAAACCCGTCTGGCTCCCGCTGGCGGCGGACTGCTCATCGGCGCCATCGTGCGGCGCACGCGTTTTTGTTTCGTCGGCAATCTGGCGCCGGGCCAGGTCAAGGCTTCGCGCTGGCCGTGGGTTGGCTGTGTTCGCGGACGCCGCGGACGGCTCCGTTGGCGTGATATCGGGCGGAACCGGGCCAGACCGTCGCTCTGTCCTTCTTTTCACGCGAGGGAGAGTTGAAAGAGGGCAACGGGTGAGTTGCCGTTCCTCTCTCGCCCTTTGGGCATTTTCTCCCGTGTTCCTGTCCAGTCCGGAAGGACGATGGCGGGGGCGGGAAGGTTTCAAACCGGAGTCTGTTTTACGATGAAAATCAAAAGCCAGAAAGATTTTGCGTCCGGCATCCTGCTGGCCGCCGTCGGGACGATCTTCGCCATCGGCGCGACGAACTACGATTTCGGCACCTCGATCCATCCGGGGCCGGGATATTTTCCGTTCGGCCTGGGCGTCATTCTGGCGATCCTCGGCCTGATGATCCTGTTCGGGGCGCTGACCGCGGAACGCAGGAACGGCGATCCTATCGGCGCGATTCCGTGGCGGCCGTTGATCTGCATCGTCGGCGCGCTGGTGTTTTTCGGCGGTTTCCTGCCCCGGCTGGGTTTTTTGCTCAGTTTCCCGACGATGATCGTCATCACCTCGATCGGCGGCCGCGAATTCGCCTGGAAGGACGCGCTCTTCAACGCCTTCCTGCTGACCGTCCTGTCGTATGCGATCTTCATCCACGGGCTGGAATTGAATATCCCGCTGTGGCCGGCCTGACGCGAAACGGCGGCGCGAAGGATATTGCATGGATCTGCTCGACAATCTCATCATCGGATTCCAGACCTCGCTCTCGCTGGTCAACCTCTGGTATGCCTTCCTGGGCGCCCTGCTCGGCACGCTGGTCGGCGTCCTGCCCGGTCTCGGGCCGATCGCCACCATCGCCATGCTGCTCCCCTCGATGTATTCGCTGGAGCCGACCTCCGCGCTGATCATGCTTGCCGGTATCTTCTACGGCGCCCAATACGGCGGCTCGACCACGGCCATCCTGATCAACGTGCCCGGCGAAGCCTCCACGGTCATCACCGCGCTCGACGGCTACCAGATGGCGCGCCAGGGACGCGCCGGCGTGGCGCTGGCGGCGGCCGCCCTCGCGTCGTTCTTCGCCGGCACCGTCGGCGTCCTGGTCGTCGCCGCCTTCGCTCCGCCGCTGGCCGCGCTGGCGTTCGAGTTCGGCGCGCCGGAATACTTCGCGCTGATGTTCCTCGGCCTCGTCGGCGCCGTCGTGCTGGCTTCGGGATCGCTGACCAAGGCGCTGGCCATGGTCGTCCTGGGGCTGCTGCTTGGCCAGATCAATACGGACGCCATTACCGCGGTGCCGCGCTTTTCCTTCGATATCCCCGAACTGATGGACGGCATCAACTTCGTGATCGTCGCCATGGGGGTATTCAGTTTCGGTGAAATCATCGCCAACCTGGGCAAGCCGGCCGAACACCGCGAAGTCTTCGTCAACGACGTCACCGGTCTGTGGCCCGGCAAGAAGGACTTCCGCGACGCCACGCCCGCCGCCGCGCGCGGCACGCTGATCGGCTGCCTGCTCGGCGTGCTTCCCGGCGCCGGGCCGATACTCGCCTCGTTCGCCTCGTACTCCCTCGAAAAGAAACTGGCGAAGCATCCGGAAGAATTCGGTCAGGGCGCGATCCGGGGCGTCGCCGCGCCGGAGGCGGCCAACAACGCCGGCGCGCAAACCGCCTTCATCCCGATGCTCACCCTCGGCATCCCGACCAGCGCGGTCATGGCCCTGATGATCGGCGCCATGACGCTGATGGGCATCCAGCCGGGACCGCAGGTGATGACCAGCAATCCGGCGCTGTTCTGGGGACTGATTACTTCGATGTGGGTCGGCAACCTGATGCTGGTGATCCTGAATCTGCCGCTGATCGGCATCTGGGTCAAACTGCTGACCGTCCCCTACCGCTTTCTCTTCCCGGCGATCATGGCGTTCTGCGCGATCGGCGTGTACTCGCTGTCGAACAACACCTTCGACGTTTACTGCGCCGCCGTGTTCGCCGTCGTCGGCTACCTCTTCCACAAGCTCGGCCTCGAACCGGCGCCGCTCATCCTCGGCTTCATCCTGGGGCCGATGATGGAGGAAAACCTGCGCCGTTCGCTGTTGATGGCGCGCGGCGACTGGGGCATCTTCCTCGCGCGCCCGATCGCCGCCGCCATGATCGCCGCCGCCGTCGTCCTGATGGCCGCCATCGCGCTGCCGGCGATCGGCAGGAAACGCGAGGAAGTATTCGTCGAGGAGGAAGACTGAGACGGGCCGGGCGCGGCGGGCGTGAGAAAACGATCCGAAATCCGGGCTTTCTCCGCGTTCGCCGCGATTGACTGTTTCGCATAGAATGTCGCCGTCCACGCCCGCGCCAATCCAACCCTCGTTCCTCCAGATTGAACATACGTTTCGACCGCCATGATCTTCCGCAAAAAGCTTTTCTCCCGCCTGCCGGCAATCCTCGCCCTGATGGCGTGTCTTGCCCTGCCCGGCGTTCCCTGGGCGGCGGAGCGCGAAGCGCCGGTGCTCGCCGGCGCGGACGCGGCGAAGCCGAAAGCCAAGGCCAAGCCGGTCGGGAAAGAGGCGCGGAAAAAACTTTCGCCCGCCGCCAAGGCCAAACCCAAACCCCGCAAGCAAGCGATCGCCAGGAAGAAGACCAGGATCGTGGCGAACGGGAAATAGCCGCCCGTTGCGACGCGCCACCGCTTTCTCCAAGGAGTCCGCATGTTCCGCCCCATCCCGCTGCTGTCCGGCGTCATCCTGTCCATTCTCGCCACGCTCGCCACGGCGGCCCTGGCGCAGTTGCCGTCGATCGAACTGAACGCGGGCTTCCATCGCATCGAAGCGGAAGTCGCGGCCGATCAGGCTTCCCGCCAGCAGGGACTGATGCACAGAAAGAGCATGGAGCCTCACCGGGGAATGCTTTTCGTCTTTCCCCAGGCCGAACGCTATTGCATGTGGATGCGCAACACCTTCCTGCCGCTTTCCGTGGCCTTTCTCGACGACCGGGGCAAAATCCTGAACATCGAGGACATGGAGCCGCGAACGGAGGACAATCATTGCGCCAGCGCGCCGGCACGGTTCGCGCTGGAAATGAATCGCGGCTATTTCGCGGGAAAGGGAATCAAGCCGGGACAACGCATCGGCGGACTGGAAAAATCCCCCCGCCCGAGGTAAATCC
>JAISNE010000002.1 GCA_031276375.1 Accumulibacter sp. | reverse complement strand
CAAGGCGCCTGCCAAACCCAGCGCAAGGAAATCTCCGTCATCACCCTGGCTCGCCGGGCACTCTGCTACCGGTTGCATTGGCTTTCCCTTTCCTCTCCCGGAAATGCTCTCCTCTGTTTGCCATGGCAGACTCTCAAGCCTTTCCTCTTTTCTTGAATTCTTCATGAATTCGAGGGGAAACATCAGGGACTGAGGACAGAAGACCGAAGACAGTCATATTGGCGGCGCGTAGCGCCGGTAACTGACTGTCCTCTGTCCTCCGTCCTCTGTCCTCCGTCCGCCACTCAGGAAGCCTCCCGCTCGCCCGCGCCCTTCTTCATCACCTTGCCATCGGCCGCGCGCTGCCTGCGCACTTCCTTCGGATCGGCGATCAGCGGACGGTAGATTTCCACCCGGTCGCGGTCGCGCAGAACCGCGTCGGGCTTGACCAGTTTGGCGAACACCCCGAGTTTGTTCCTGGCCAGATCGATCTCGGGAAACTTCTCCGGCAGGCCCGAACGCTCGACGGCCTCGCGCGCCGTCGCGCCGGCCGGCAGCTTCAGCGCCACCAGTTCCTGCCGCTCCTTCAACGCATAGACCACTTCAACCGCGATCAGATCGGCCACCTGGCGCTCCGTCATCGAAAAAGGCTCCGCCACGAAAAATGCCGCGCGCTCCGGACATGCCCTCGCCCTGCCCTATCGGCCTTTGTCATTTTCGGGAGGAAGGGGGTAAACCTGGTGGGCGCGCTTCACGAACGCCTCGACGAAGGTGTTGGCGATCTGGTTGAATACCTGGCCGACGATTTTGTCGAGCATCTTGTTCGAAAACTCGTAGGAAATCTGGAATTCGACCTTGCAGGCGTTCTCGCCCAACGGCTTGAAGCGCCAGCTCCCCTCCAGATGCCGGAACGGCCCTTCGACCAGTTTCATGGTCATCCACGCGGGTCTTTCCTTGGCGTTCTCGGTCGTGAAATGCGCCTTGGCGCCATGCACATTGACGTAGGTCGTAGCCACCGTCCGCCGCTCATCGCGGAAATCGACCCGCGTCCCGCCGCACCACGGCAGAAATTGCGGATAGCTCTCGATGTCCTCGACAAGATCGAACATCTGTCCCGCCGAGTACTCGATCAATACTGATTTTTCGACCCTTGCCATCGCCGGCCGCATCCCTCGAATACTGTAGAATGGCCGGATTTTAACATTCCCGTTGCGGCCTCCGCCGCAAACGCCCGCATGAGTATCGTCAATAACAAGAAAGCCTTCCACGATTATTTCATCGAGGAACAGTTCGAAGCCGGAATCGTGCTGGAAGGCTGGGAAATCAAGGCCATCCGCGCCGGGCGGGCGCACGTCAAGGAAGCCTACGTGATCGTGCGCGACGGCGAGGTATTCATCTTCGGCATGCACATCACCCCACTCGCCCAGGCTTCGACGCACATCAAGCCGGACCCGGTGCGCACCCGCAAGCTCCTGCTGCACGCCGCGCAGATCAGCAAACTGATTGGCAAAGTGGAACGCGCCGGCTTCACCCTGATGCCGCTCGACCTGCACTACACGCGCGGCCGCGTCAAGGTACAGATCGGCCTGGCCAAGGGCAAGAAACAACACGACAAACGCGAAGCCGAAAAAGACCGCGACTGGGAACGCGAAAAGGCCCGGCTGATGCGCGCGAAGAGCTGAGTCGAGGATTGTTTTTTCTCCTTGGGGAGGCGCCAACTCCCCTTCCCTTCCCTTCCCTTCTCCCCTTGATCCATGCCCATCAGACACAGGAGAATGCCGTCGATTTTCTGAATGCCCTGCGCGAAGCCTGTCCCACTCGCATCGAAACCATCCTCACCGACAACGGCACACAATTCACCGATCGTTTCCTCAGAGCAGACAAGAAAGCCAGCGGCGGGCATCCCTTCGACCAAGCATGCACCCAAAACAAGATCGGACACCGCCTGATTCCACCGCGCCATCCTCAAACCAATGGCAGGGTCGAGCGCATGAACGGTCGCATTCAGGATATCCTCCAGCAAACCCGCTTCGCCTCCGCAAAGGAACTGGAAGTCACCCTCATGCGCTATCTGGCGGCTTACAACCACCATATTCCTCAACGCGCCCTGGCGCACCGTACTCCCGTGCAAGCCATTGAGGAATGGATGCTCAAAAAACCTGATAGCATCCGATTTGTGCCGGTTTATGATCAGGCGGGGCTTGACACGCTACCGGGCCCTCATAATCATCACATCCCACAACGCGCTCTGGATTACCAAACACCTGTCCAGGCACTCGAAACATGGAAAACAAAAAACCCAATGCCATCCGATTTATTCCGGAATATGATCTGGCGAGTCTTGACGGCGGACGGGAAACGAGTGTTCGCTATTCGGTGCGCGCGCGGCTGGGGATTGCCGGGTCGGGTTCCGCGCTGGCGGGGCCAAGGTCGGTCAGGTCGCTGGCCGGTTCCGCTTTTCGGCCGCGGCGGTACAAATAGAATCGGTCGTCGGCGCGGCGGTCGCTGGGACGGTTGCCTTGCCATACCGGACGCCAGCCGGCGCTGGCCAAGTCGGCGGGATTGTGCTGGCCGCCTTGTATCAGCAGCCAGGAACAGGACGCGGCCTGCTCGCTTTTCTGCGCCAGGACGCGGATGTCCGTGAAATAGTCCAGCGTGGCGAGAAACGACA
>JAISNE010000444.1 GCA_031276375.1 Accumulibacter sp. | reverse complement strand
ACGTAGGTGACCACGGCCATGACCGCGAACAGGGCGCCGTAGAACGGCAGGATGGTTTTCATCACCTGTTCGACCGAGACGTCGCCGATGGCGCAGCCGACGAACTGCGTCGTGCCGACCGGCGGCGTGTTCAAGCCCAGCGCGCAGTTGAGCAGCATGACGATGCCGAACTGTACCGGGCCCATGCCCATCTGGATCGCCAGCGGCAGGAACAGCGGCGTGCAGATCAGGATGGTCGAGGCCATGTCCATGAAGGTGCCGAGCAGGAACAGGATGACGTTGATCAGGAAGAACATGACGTAGGGGTTGGTCGTCGCCGAGAGCAGGGCCGCCGCCGTCTTGTCGGGGATTTCCAGGATGGCCATGATGTACTGGAACATCGTCGATACGCCGATCAGCAGGATCACGACGCCGGTGGTCTTGGCCGCCTTGGCCGCCGCTTTCATCAGCTTGGCCCAGTTCATCGTGCGGTAGCCGATGAAGGTGAGGAGCAGCGAGTAGGTCACGGCGATGCCGGCCGCTTCGGTGGCGGTGGTGACGCCCATGATGATGCAGCCGAGGATGATGATGACCACGAACATGCCGGGAACGGCGGCGACGAACGAAGTGAATACGGCGTGCCAGCCGGCGAACGGATCGAGCCGGTCGGAGCCGTCGGGACGGCGCGGGTAGCCATTCCGCTTGGCGACCCAGTAGGCGGCGATCAGCATGCAGATCATCAGCACGAGCACCGGCAGCAGCCCGGAAAACATCAGTTCGCCGATCGACGCGCCCTTGACCATGACGTCCTTGCCGGCCAGCAGGCCGGACGAGCTCGAAGCGGCGAAGGCGTAGATGATCAGGTTGTGCGAGGTCGGCATCAGCGCGCCGCAGAGCGCGGAGTGCGTGGTGACGTTGACCGCGTAGTCGGCGCTGTAGCCTTCCCGCTTCATCATCGGGATCATGACGCCGCCCATCGCCGAGACGTCGGCCACCGGCGACCCGGAAACGCCGCCGAACAGCGTGCAGGCGACGACGTTGGCCATGCCCAGCCCGCCGCGCCAGTGGCCGACCAGGTTGCGCGCGAAGTTGACGATCTTGTCGGCGATGCCGCCGTGCAGCATCAGTTCTCCGGAAAAGATGAAGAACGGGATGGCCAGGAAGGAGAAGACGTTCATTCCGGCGATCATGTTCTGGAAGGCGAGTTCCAGCGGAAAGCCTTCGACCCAGTAGGTCGCCATGCAGCTCAGGGCGATCGAGAAGGCGACCGGCACGCCGAGCAGGAGGAAGATCAGGAAGCTGATGCAGAGTACGGTCAGTGCCATGATGGGACCACTTTCTCGTTGGTGTACATCGCGATCAGATGTTCGATCGAAAACAGGACGATCAGAATGCCCGAGACAATGCAGGGCGCGTAGCGCCAGGCCTCGGAAATCCCCAGCGTGGGAATGCCGATGTTCCACACGGCTTCCGCCATCCTGCCGCACCCCCAGGTCACGGCGACGCCGAAGACGATGGTGAAGAAACCGACGATGTTGCCGATCCAGAACTGCATCTTCTTGGGCAGCAGCCCGACCAGCGATTCCATGCCGATGTGCCCTTCGTCGCGCACCCCCGCCGCGGCGCCGAACATGGCGACGCAGATGACCAGGATGAGCGCGACCTGCTCGGACCACGCCGGCGCGTTATTGAGCACGTAGCGCCAGAACACCGAACAGATCACGACGCCGACGATCCCGAGCAGCGCGGCGACCGCGATATATAACGCCCAGCGCGACAGGCGGGCGTTCAGATCCGTAAACCATTGCATCGCTTGCTCCAGAAAGAAACGAAGGTGCGGAAAAACATTCGGCACCTTCGTGGTTGATTACAGGGAAGCGGCCCGCCAGCTTACTTGGTGTTTACGATGTCCTGGACCAGCTTCTTCAGTTCCGGCGTCGGGGAGAATTTTTCCCAGACCGGCTTGACGGCGGCGACGAACTCACCCTTCTTGACGTCCGTGATGTAGGTCGCGCCGCCCTTGATGGTGACGTCCTTGGAAACCTGTTCCTTGTCGGTCCACAACTTCGAATAGTAGGGCGTGCTTTCCTTGGCCGCGTCGCGGATGATCTGCTGTTCTTCCTTGGAGAGCGTATCCCAGACCTTCTTCGAGAAGACCATGACCTCGGGCAGCATCACGTGTTCCGTTTCGCTGTAGATCGGGGCGGCTTCGAAGTGCTTGGCGGTGTCGTAGGACGGATAGTTGTTCTCGGCGGCGTCGACGAGACCGGTTTTCAGCGCGGTATAGACCTCGGCGTAGGGAATCGGCGTCGGGTTGGCGCCGATCGATTCCACCAGGCCGATCATCAGGTCGGACGGCTGGACGCGAATCTTCCAGCCCTTGACGTCCGCCAGCGTGCGGATCGCTTTTTTGCCATAGAACGAGCGCGCGCCGGATTCGAGCAGGGCAAGCCCCACATAGCCTTCCTTTTCGAACGCCGCCAGCACCTTGTCGCCCAGCGGGCCGTAAATGACCTTGCGATAGTGTTCGATGTCGCGGTAGAGGAACGGCAGCGAGACGACCACCGACTCGGGGATGATCGGGTGGAAAGTGGAAATGGAGACGCGCACCATGTCTATCGCGCCGATCTTGACCTGCTGGACGGTATCGTTTTCGGAACCGAGCGAGCTGTTGCCGAAAACCTTGACGTCGTATTTGCCGCCGGTCTTCTGGCTGACGATTTCGCCGATCTTCTTGGCGTACATGACCGTCGGGTAGTCGAGCGGATGCACGTCGGCGGAGCGGAAATCACGGGCCTGGGCGCCTGCGACGAGAGCGGATGCGAGTACGGCGCCGAGAATGGTCTTCAATTTGATATGCATGGTTCCTCCTTGAGAAGCACGTTGGAAATGGTTCTGTTACGGGGTTCTGTTACGGTTCTGCTACGCTTACTGGGCGAAGGGCCGGGCCGACGCCGGAATCGACATCAATATACGACAACAACAATGAGTGTTCAAGATTTTTCTGGAACGGCATTCCGTTTCTCGATCCCCGCCGGCGACTTGTCTTGTTTTGTAAGCGAATCGTGATTATGTGGGATAAGTTCCATCACTTCAAATGCTATTTCCAGATGGGGGGTATACATTATCGGTATAAGGATGACCGGAACGTTTCGGTCAAAGCATCGGGTGGCGGGTGAAATTCACGCTTCGCCACGGCCGATGCCGCGTCGGCGGGCGTATGCGCGCACGCACTCGATCAATTCGTCGAGCAATGGCGATTCCTCGTCCTTGCGGTAAGCGCAGTGCAGATCGATCAGGCATTCGATCGCGCTGACCAGCGGCCGGTAGACGACCTTGGGGAGCTTGAGGTC
>JAISNE010000421.1 GCA_031276375.1 Accumulibacter sp. | reverse complement strand
GGCGTGACCACGCGGTTTGGTCAGAATCTGGTTCACGACGCCATCGACCTCGCTGTCGAGCGCGGGCAGATCCTCTGCCTGGTGGGCGGTTCCGGCAGCGGCAAGACCACGCTGCTGCGCGAGATCGTCGGCTTGCTCGCGCCCGCGCGCGGGACGGTGCGCCTGTTCGGCCGGGCGGTGCTCGACGCGGACCCGCGCGTGCGGCGCGGCGTGCGCCGCCGTTTCGGCATGCTCTTCCAGCAGGGCGCGCTGTTCTCGGCGCTCGACGTGTTCGACAACATTGCCTTCCCGCTGCGCGAGCTGCGGCTGCTCGACGAGGGCGTCATTCACGATCTGGTCCTCATCAAGCTGGCCATGGTCGAGCTCGAACCGCGGCACGCCTCGCTGATGCCGGCCGAACTGTCGGGCGGCATGATCAAGCGGGTGGCCCTGGCGCGCGCGCTCTCGCTCGAACCCGAGCTGCTGGTGCTGGACGAACCGACGGCCGGGCTGGACCCCGATCTCGCCGACAATTTCGTGCAACTGATCGGCGCCCTGCAAAAGCAGCTCGGATTCACCGTGGTGATGGTCACGCACGATCTCGATACCCTGGCCGGCCTGGCGACGCGGGTCGCGGTTCTGGCCGAGCGGCGTATCATTGCCAATTGCCCGCCGGCCGAAGTGCTGGACATCGATCACCCCTTCGTCCGCGGCTTTTTTTGTTCGGAACACGCCCGCGCGGTGATGCGCGGACGCGGACAGACGTAGGATTCGCCATGGAAAATCGTTCGCACGCCTTGCTCGCGGGACTGTTCCTGCTGATTCTCGGAGCGTCGGCCATCGCCGCGCTGTGGTGGTTCAGCGGGCGGCAGGAAGAAAGCAACCGCTACCTCGTCGAAACGCGCGACAACGTCACCGGACTCAATGTGCAGGCGCAGGTGCGTTATCGCGGCATCCGCGTCGGCAAGGTCGAGTCGATCCGGCTCGATCCGCTCGACGCGCGAACGACGCTGATCGAAATCTCCGTGCCCAAATACATCCCGGTCACCCGCGGAACCGTCGCCAAGTTGGGCCAGCAGGGCGTGACCGGCATCGCCCACATCCTGCTCGAAGACGACGGCGGGGACACCGCGCCGCTGCCGCCGGACGCGCGCATCGCCATGCAGAACTCCCTGGTGCAGGAACTGACCGACATCGGCGGCGACGTTCTGCGCCAGGCGCGCGAACTGCTCGCCGGCTTGAACGATCTCCTGCGTCCCGAAAACCGCCAGACGATATCGCGGACACTGGTCAACATTGAAGCGAGTTCGCAACATGTCCGTGAAACGAGCGAACGGCTGCAACAGGCGCTCAACCCGGAGACCCTTCGGCGGATCGATTCCGTGGTGGCGCACGCCGAGCGGACGGCGGCGCAGGCGGCGCCGTTCCTTGCCGAAGCGCGCGGCCTGGTGGCGCGCCTCAATACGGCGAGCGAGAAGTTCGAAACGGTGTTGAGCGGCGTGAATTCCGACGGAGTGAGCGCGCTGACGCTGCGCCTGAACGGGCTGACGGACGAATTCACCTTGACCGCGCGGCAGTTGAACCGCGTCCTGCGGATGCTGGAAGAATCGCCGCAGAGCCTGATCCTCGGACGCCGGGCCACCTCACCCGGCCCCGGAGAAAGCGGGTTCGTGGCGCCGCCGGCCGGAGAAAACGCGCCAGCGAGAAATTAGCGACAGTCCTTCATGGCTGTCGGTCTGACTCCATTTGGAAGGGGGTTTCTCTCCCCTCCCCGATGGTCACGGTTGAAACCCCGGCCGAAAGAATGGGGTTTCAAGCTTTGCGCCTTTCTTACGGGCGGGATTTCAAACCGGAGTTGGTTTCACGATGAGCACGGGACTGGAAAAAACGGATGAGCGCGGCGGACACGGCGGAAAAACCAGGCCGGCGTGGCGCAAGATCGCCCGCCCACGGGGAGACGGCGCGGGCCGATCCGGGCGGGAACAGCCGGACCGCCGCCAGGGTAAGCGCGCCGCGCTCGCGCTGGCCGTGTTTTTGCTGGCGGGATGCGCCAGCCTGGAGCGCAACGAGAAGCCGGCCGCCATTTATGATTTCGGCCAGCCCGCCTTCTCCAGCGTCGAAAACGCCGCCGCGGCCGGCCGTCTGGCGCTCGAAGTCCGCGCCGCGCCGTGGCTCGACGGGCCGGGGATCGACTACCGGCTGACCTACAGCGATCCGCTCCGGCGCAACCAGTATATCGACAGCCTTTGGGCGGCTCCGCCCGCGCTGCTGCTGGCCCAGCGGCTGCGCCGCCGGATCGGCTTTTCCGCCGTCGACAGCGTTGCCGCGGATTGCGTACTGCGCATCGAACTGCTCGAATTCTCCCATGTGTTCACCGCGCCGCGGATCAGCCAGGGCGTGTTGCAAGGGCAAATCAGCCTGATCGACGGAAAACGCCGCCTGCTCGCCGGCCGCGCCATCGCCATCGAACGCCCCGCGCCCGACTCCGACGCCGCGGGCGGTGTGCAGGCGCTCGTCGAAGCCAGCGAGGAACTGGGCCGGCAACTCGCCGGCTGGCTGGAGCGGCTCGAACGGGAAGGCGGACTGAAAGCCTGCGCTTCGGGATATTGAGGCGGCGGGCATGCGCGCGCGGCGGACGGCGATGCGCTGTTCCGCCCTGCGCGGATCGGGCGTGGACTAGTAGTCAGTCACATTGATTTGACACCAAGTTGCGCTCAATAGGCCGTTGATATGTAAGTCCGACGTATCAGGATTGCGGTCATTTTTGTAGAGTCCCACGAAGCGGGCGAGACGGGGGCGGAGGACAGAGGACAGAGGACAGAGGACAGAGGACAGTCGGTTACCGGCGCTTCGCGCCGCAAATATTACTGTCTTCTGTCTTCTGTCTTCTGTCTTCTGTCCTCTGTCCTCTGTCCTCTGGGCATCCCGCCCGCAATGCGAGCCGTAGGCTCGCTGTACCGCCGTCATTTTTGGCGTATCACGATGGCTTGGCGGCAACTTGGTATTACATATCATCCTGGAAACCGCCGTTGGCCCCTCGTTTTTTTGATGGAAGCCACCGGATGGCAAAGCTTCTTTCTTTTTCATCGGCTCGCCCATCGGGTGAGGCCGTTACGCGCTCGCGCGCGCCGCCCCGGAGCGCGCTGGCGGTTCGATCCTCCCTGGCAGGCATGATGCCCCGCCGCGTCGAAAGCGCCGTGCCAGCCCACTCCGGGACGGCACGCCCGAGCGCGTCCAACCGCGGTTTCCAGGATAATGGAATTGTTATATCGTAAAGTTTTCCCACTTCCCGTGAATCCGGCAAGGAGACTTCATGACTCACCTGTTCGCCCCCCTCGCTCTGCGCGATCTCACCCTGCGCAACCGCATCGCCATCCCCGCCATGTGCCAGTATTCCGCCGAGAACGGCCTGGCCGGCGACTGGCATTTCGTGCATTACGGCACACGCGCCGTCGGCGGCGCCGCGCTGATCGTCAGCGAAGCGACCGCCATCGTCCCGGAAGGGCGCATCAGCCCCGCCGACCTCGGCCTGTGGGACGACGGGCAGATCGAAGCGCTGGCGCGCGTCGTGCGCTTCGCGCGGGAACAGGGCTGCCCGATGGCCGCGCAGCTCGCCCACGCCGGCAGGAAAGCCGGCGTGCGGCGCGGCTGGGAAGGGCAAACGGCGATTCCGGTAAACGAAGGCGGATGGCCGGTCGTCGGCCCGTCGCCGATCGCGTTTTCCGGCGCGCACGCAACACCGGCCGAACTCGACGCGGCCGGCATCGGCACGATCGTCGAACGCTTCGCCGCCGCCGCCCGGCGCGCGCGCGCGGCGGGATTCTCGGCGGTCGAAATCCACGCCGCGCACGGCTATCTCCTGCACCAGTTTCTCTCGCCGCTGGCCAACCGGCGCACCGACGGCTACGGCGGCAGCTTCGCCAATCGCACGCGGCTGGTCATCGAGGTGGTCGACGCGGTGCGCGCGGCCTGGCCGGACCGTCTGCCGCTGATCGTGCGCCTGTCGGCGACCGACTGGGTCGACGGCGGCTGGACGCCGGGAGAGACGGTCGCCTTGTGCCGCATGCTGAAAACGCACGGCGTCGATCTGATCAACGTCTCGACCGGCGGCCTCGTGCCGGACGCGAAAATTCCGGCCGGTCCCGGTTTCCAGACCAAATTCGCCGAACACGTGCGGCGCGAGGCGGACATACCGAGCGCCGCCGTCGGCCTGATTACCGCGCCGGCGCAGGCCGATCACATCATCCGCAGCGGCCAGGCCGACGTGGTTCTGCTTGGCCGCGAAATCCTGCGCAATCCCTACTGGCCGATGACCGCCGCGCAGGAACTCGGTCACGCCGCCGCATGGCCCGCGCAATACTTGCGCGCCGCGCCGGACGGATCGGTGGCGCGCTGACCGGACGCGGAAATCGCCAGGACACCGAAAAGCACGGAGAAAACCGGATTCGGGACGCGGGGTTTTCCCGCGCTTTTCTCCGTGCCTTGGCGCCGGTCACAGCATTTCGAGGGGCGCCGCTCGGCAAGGCGGGGGAAACAGGCGGTCGAGTTCGGCCAGCGTGGCGTCGTCGAGCGGGCATTCGAGCGCGGCGAAATTTTCCTCGACGTGCGCGCGGCTCGACGCCTTGGGAATGGCGATCAATTGACCGCGGCGAAGCAGCCAGGCCAGCGCCAGTCGCGCCGCCGTCACGCCAAGCTCCTCCGCCAGCGCGCGCAGGCCGGAATGACGCAACAGGCGCCCCTGCTCGACCGGAGAATAGGCCATCAGCGGAATCTTGCGCTCTTCGCACCACGGCAGCAGATCCCATTCGACGCCGCGGCGGGAGAGGTTGTACAGCACCTGGTCTGTCGCCACCCGTCCGCCATCGGGCAAGGCGCACAACGCCCGCATGTCGCCGGTATCGAGATTGCTGACCCCCCAATGCCGTATCTTGCCCTGCGTCCGCAGCCGGTCGAACGTCTCGACGGTTTCCGCCAGCGGCACGCTGCCGCGCCAGTGCAGGAGATAGAGATCGAGACAATCGACGCCCAGACGCTTCAGGCTGCCCTCGCATGCGGCCGGCATTTCCTTGCGGCCGGCATGGTGCGGATAGACCTTGCTGACCAGGAAAACGCGCTCGCGGCGGCCGCGGATGGCTTCTCCGACCAGCCGCTCCGAAGCGCCCTCGCCGTACATCTCGGCGGTATCGACCAGAGTCATGCCCAGCTCGATGCCGTGCCGCAACGCGGCAATCTCTTCGGCGCGGGACGAACGGTTCTCGCCGATCATCCAGGCGCCCATGCCCAGGGCCGGCGCCTGTTCTCCCGCCGGCAAGGTGACATATTTCATTGGAACACTCCTCTTTCGCTCGATCGCCAGCACGCCGCCGGCCAAACTGTCCACTTCCCACGGGGATTGTATGAGCTTTTCAATTTTCAACCAGGGCGCGCGCGTGCCTGAAAGGATTTACCGCCCCTCGCCCGGAAGAACGCCGGCCTGGGCGAGGATCTCGGCGAGCTTTCGGCGGGTCGCCTCGTCCGGGCCGGACGCGGGCGAAAGCGCCGTGGCCGGAATGTCCAGTCCGCAGAGCCGGATGGCCTCCTTGATCGCGCCGGTGAACGGCACGTCGATCGAATAGATGCGCTGGAGAATGGCCAGGCGCGTCAGCAGTTTGCGCGCACTGCCGAAATCCTGTTCGAGGAAGGCGCGGTAGATTCCGCAAGTGATTTCGGGAGCGAAATTCGAGGTGGCCGGGATGACGCCGTCGCCGCCGATCATCAGCGTATCGAGCATGTATTCGTCGAAACCGGTGAAGACCATGAAATCGGGACGCGCGCCCTTCACTTCCAGGACGAGACGGCGGATATGGCTCATGCAGTCGACGGTATCCTTGATGCCGACGATGTTCGGACAATCCGCGGCCAGCCGGCCGACCAGTTCGATCGACAGATCCTGCCCGGTCAGGAGCGGGAAGTTGTAGAGCAGCACGGGCAGCGGGGAATCCTCGGCGATCCGCCGGTAATGCCGGTAAAGGCGTTCTTCGCTCAGCTTGGCGTAATACGGGTTGACCACGATCACCGCGTCGGCGCCGATACTTCCCGCATGTCTGGCGAGATCGATCGCCTCCTGCGTCGCGCAGGAGGCGGCGCCGACGATCGCCGGCTTTTTCCCGGCCACCCGCTCGACGCAGAATTCGGCGACGGCCTTGCGCCGCTCATGCGGGAGCGTGGCGAATTCGCCGGCGCTGCCGAGAAACAGGAAGCCATTGACTTCCGAGGCAAGCAGCCGGTCGATCAAGCGCCTCATGCCTTGCGGATCGAATTGCTCGCGCGCGTCGAAAATCGTGGGGACCGGGGGAATGACCCCTTGGAGTTGGAACGTCATGACATACCTTTCGTGAAAGATTTCGCCGGTGGAAAAAGCCAGCCTGAAAAAACTCCGATTAAACCACGGCGCGCGCGGCGAAAAAAGCGGAAAACATTCGACACAGGGCCATCGCATTTAGCTTTTTTGACGAGTCCGAGCAGGGAAGCGCGATAGTCCGGGATAGCCATTCGGCGTTCAGGGAGGAACGGAAGGCTGACGTCATCGCGCGGATGCAAGCCGATGGATTGCCGCGGGCCTTCGGCCCTCGCAATGACG
>JAISNE010000266.1 GCA_031276375.1 Accumulibacter sp. | reverse complement strand
TGGAAATCGATCAGCTTGCGCAGACAAGGCAGGTCAAGACTTCCGTCCTCATGCATCGGGGTGACGATGGCGACAATGGAACCTGTAATCGTATTCATGATCCGAACCCCCAAAAGTTGATTCCGATGATTCTAACCGAACGCCGGCCTTGCGCACACGAAAAACGCGACACGCGAAACCGCGCCGGCCACGGACGCGGATTTTCCGGCGCATCCCCCCAGCGCGGCGTCAGGCGATAGAATAGCGGGTTGCCGCTTCCATCGCCTCATTACCGGCGGTTCCGTTCCGCCGTCACGAACATGCCATCGACTTCCCCTCCTGTCACGCCCGTCGCCGACGTCATCGCCGCCGCCAACCGCATCATCCTCGGCAAGGACAAGGAGGTGCGCCTGGCGATCGCCTGCCTGCTGGCGCGCGGCCACCTGTTGATCGAGGATTTGCCCGGCGTCGGCAAGACCACGTTGGCGCACACCCTGGCGCGTTTGCTCGGCCTGCAGTTCTCGCGCATCCAGTTCACCAGCGACATGCTGCCCGCCGATGTCATCGGCGTTTCGATCTACGATCGCGAAAAGAGCGCGTTCCGTTTCCTTCCCGGCGCCATTTTTTCCCAGGTGCTGCTGGCCGACGAGATCAACCGGGCCACCCCGAAAACGCAAAGCGCGCTGCTCGAAGCCATGGAGGAACGCCAGGTGACGGTCGATGGCGAGACCCGTCCGCTGCCCGAACCGTTTTTCGTGATCGCCACGCAGAATCCGTCGACGCAGATCGGCACGTTTCCCCTCCCGGAATCGCAGCTCGACCGCTTCCTGCTGCGCGTGGAACTCGGTTATCCCGACCGCGCCGCCGAACGCACCTTGCTGGAGAGCGGCGGACGCCGCGACGCCTTGCCAAGGCTCGCCGCCTGCCTGGCGCCCGAGCGCATCGCGCCGTTGCAGCGGGCCGCCGGTGAAATCCACGTGTCGCCGGCCTTGTTCGACTACGTGCAGGCGCTGGTCGAAGCGACGCGCGCCAGCCCGCGCTTCATCCACGGACTCAGCCCGCGCGCCGCGCTGGCGCTCATCTCGGTGGCCCGCGCCTGGGTCTTCCTCTCCGGCCGGCGGATGGTCATGCCGGAGGACGTGCAGGCGGTGCTGCCGAGCGTCGCCTGCCATCGGCTGCAACTGGCGGACGGCAACAGCCACGCCCGGCCCGACGACATCGCCGGCCTGATCCGCTCCGTCTCCGTCACATGATCCCGTGGCAAGAATTCGCGCGGTGGCTGTTCCGTTTCGGGCGCGACGAACAGTTGCCCATCGTATTGACGCGGAGGCGGATATACATCCTGCCGACGGGCGCGGGACTGCTGTACGGCCTGGTGCTCTGCACGATGCTGATCGGCGCGATCAACTACAGCCTCAGCCTGGGCCATGCCCTGGTCTTCCTGCTCGCCGGACTGGGCATGGTGGGCATGGTGCATACCTTCCGCAATCTGCTCGGCCTCTCCATCCGCCCCGGACGCGCCGAACCGGTCTTTGCCGGAGAAACCGCGCATTTCACGCTGCATGTCGAAAATCCCTGGCCGGAAACGCGCCGCGCGCTGGAGCTGGCGATCGGCCAAAACCCGCGGGTCATGCTGAACGTCCCGCCGGGCGAACAGGCGTCCATCGCCGTTCCCTGCGCCGCCACGCGCCGCGGCCGCCTGGATCCGGGCCACGTCACCCTCGCCTCGCGCTATCCGGTGGGCCTGTTCCGCGCCTGGAGCTACCCGCACCCGCCCTTGTCCTGCCTGGTTTATCCGAAGCCGCTGGCCGCGCCGCTGCCGCCGGTTTCGTCCGGTTGGGAAACGGCCGGCCGGCGGGGGCGCAGCGGTCAGGAGGATTTTTCCGGCCTGCGCGAACGCCAGCCGAACGATTCGCCGCGCCACATCGCCTGGAAGGCGGTGGCCCGCGACATCGATCAGCGCCCCCTGCTGGTCAAGCAGTTCGCCGGCGGCGCGGCGGAGGAACTGTGGCTCGAATGGGACATGACGATGCCCGCGCGGGATGTCGAAACGCGGCTGTCGCTGCTGGCCGGCTGGGTGCTCGCCGCCGAGCGCGAACAGCTCCGCTACGGACTGCGCCTGCCGGGCCGCGCGATCGCCCCGGACTGCGGTCCGTCGCACCGCGATGCCTGTCTGGAGGCGCTGGCCCTGCATGCCTGAAACCCGGCGCTCGCGTTTACCCTGGCGGCGCAAGGCGGCCGCCCAATCCCAACCGCTGCTGGAGCACGGCGCCATCCCCTGGCTGCTGGCGGTGGCCCTGGCCACCACGCTGCCGCACGCCGCGCATCTGCCGTGGTGGCTGTCGCTCATCTCTTGCGTGACGCTGCTCGGGCGCGCCTGGCTGTGGCTGCGCAACGGCCGGCTGCCGCGCCGCTGGATACTGGTCCTGGTCGTCTTTGCCGGAACCGCCGGAATCGCCTGGCAGTATCGCGCCCTGTTCGGACGCGACCCCGGCATCGCGCTGCTGGTGTTCTTCATGGCCCTCAAACCGATGGAGATGGTTTCCCGCCGCGACGGCCTGGTGATCGTCATGCTCGGCTTCTTCCTGCTGCTGACGCATTACTTCAATTCCGAGGATATCGCCACCGGCGCCTGGCTGCTGGTCTCGTCCACCCTGCTGACCGCCGCCCTGCTGCGGATGCACGGCGGCGCCCAACCGATCCGGGAAATGTTCGGATACTCGGCCTTGCTGATCGCGCAATCGCTGCCGTTCATGTTCATCCTCTTCCTGCTGTTCCCGCGCGTGCAAGGGCCGCTCTGGGGAATGCCGCGCGACACCTACAGCGGTCTGACCGGGCTCGCCGAGCAGATGTCGCCGGGTTCCCTGGACAACTTGATCCGCTCGGGCGCCATCGCGTTTCGCGTCCAGTTCGACGCGGACGCGCCGGACAGATCGCGGCTCTACTGGCGCGGCCCGACATTCGACAGCTACGACGGGCGAACCTGGCGCACCCATTTCACGAGCATCCCGCGCGCGAACAGCAAGCCGGCGCGGATCGAAGCGCCGGGAAACACCGGATTCGACTACACGATCACCCTGGAAGCCCACAACCGCCGCTGGCTGCTGGCGCTCGACATGCCCACCCGGCTGCCGGGCGAAGCGACGCTGGCGCCGACCTTCGAGGTTCTGGCGAACAGGCCGGTCCGTTACCGCGCGCGCTTTGCCTTCCGTTCCGCGCCGGACTACGCCGCCAACCGCGAAGAGGAGCCGCGCACGTTGCGGCAGGCGCTGAGCCTGCCCCGGAAACCCAATCCGCGAACGCGCGAGCTGGCCGAAACGTGGCGGCGCGATCTGGCCGACCCGGAACGGATTTCCGCCGCGGCGCTGCGTTTCTTTCGTGAGGAGAAATTCTTCTACACGCTGCAACCGCCGGAACTTGGAGCGAACGCGGTCGATGAATTCCTGTTCGGCACCCGGCGGGGATTCTGCGAACACTACGCCAGCGCCTACGTGGTGCTGATGCGCGCCGCCGGCATTCCGGCCCGCGTGGTGGCCGGCTACCAGGGCGGGGAATTCAACCCGGTCGACGGCAGCCTGACGGTGCGCCAGTCGGATGCCCACGCCTGGGCCGAAATCTGGCTCGAAGGCCAGGGCTGGAAACGGGTCGATCCGACCGGAGCCGTCGCCCCGTCGCGCATCGAAGGCGGACTCGAGGCCGCCCTGCCGGAAAACGAGTCCCTGCCAAGCCTGATGCGCTTCAACAACAACAGTTGGCTGGTGTCCTTGCGCTACCGCTGGGAAGCGGTCAACAACGCCTGGGATCAGTGGGTTCTCGGATACAACTCCGAACGCCAGCGCGAAACGCTGGCCAGCCTCGGCATGAAAAACCTGGACTGGCAAAGCATGGCCTCGGCCATGGCGCTGTCGTGCGGGATTGCCCTGCTGTCGATCGTTTGCTGGACGCTCACCCGGCGCGCCAAATCCCCCGCCGAGACGCGGGCCTGGCAGCGTTTCTGCGCCCGGCTCGAACGCT
>JAISNE010000232.1 GCA_031276375.1 Accumulibacter sp. | reverse complement strand
AAATGGGTACTCATGGTGCATCTCCTTCGGTGGAAAAAAGTGATTGGTAGGCCGGGTTCAATTCGCAGCCGATGAAGCGGCGACCAAGACGAGCCGCAACGCTTCCGGTCGTCCCGCTGCCCATGAACGGATCGAGCACCGTGTCGCCCGTCCGGGAAGCGGCCAGAATGCAGGGCGTCACGAGAGCTTCCGGGAAAACGGCGAAGTGATTTCCGGTAAAGGGCCGGCCGGAAATCGTCCACACATCCCGCTTGTTGCGCATGGGGCGCCGATGTTGTACAGGTTGCCGCGCAATCCGCCGCTGTCTCCCGGCGGATTGCGCACCAGACGGGTGTGTCCCGATCCGCCGGGACAGGACGCGGGTTCGCGCAAGGCGTCCTGATCGAAATTGGTAGCGGGCGTTCCGGGAAAGCAAAAACACGTATTCGTGCGAACGGGTACAGCGGTCATTCACGCTCTCGGGCATGGGATTCTTCTTGGCCCACACGATGTCCTGCCGCAGAAACCAGCCATCGCCGCGCAAGGCGAAGGCCAGGCGCCAGGGAATCCCGATCAGGTCTTTCGCCTTCAGTCCCTCGCCCAAGCGCATTCCACCTGCTTCCGCCTGCGCGCGGCCATGCTTCGGGCTGCTCTTGACGCTCGCCGTCCGGAAGTTCCGGTTGGCCGCGTAGGTATCCCCGATGATGACCCACAATGTGCCATCGTCGGCCAGTACCTCGCGTACGGCGTGGAATGCGTCGACGAGATGCGCGATATAGGCGTCGGGCGAATCCTCGCGCCCGATCTCCAATCCCTTGTCGGGATGATCGTCCGGCAGATAGCGGCGCAGCCGAAAGTACGGCGGGCCGGTGATGCCAGTCTGGACGAGCACGCCGTCCCGATTCATCCGGCGCAGATAAACCGTCTCGGCATGCTCCATCTTGCCGGCGCACGCCTGGGCCTGCCGGGCGATGGCATGTATCAGGCCGATCTGCATGTTGAGCGTGACGCGCTCCTGCTCGATCGCCCGCAGCTCGTCGAGCAGAGAAACCGGCGTCGCGGGGTCGTCCATCAGTTCCCCCCACAGCGCCGTTCCCATGCGCGCATGGTCGAGACTGCGCCAGCGTAAAAAGGTCGTTCCTGCGCCAGTCGGTTGTTGGGCCAGTTGTACGTAGAACTGGCTGAACGGATGCGCGCGCGCCGGCGAGAGCACCCGGCGCCTGGCGAGCGCGATCAGTTCGTCGCGCAGTGTCAAGCATTGGTTGGCCCAGGCTTCCAGACCCCCCTTACCCTTAAAAGGTCTTAAAAGGCCTTTTAGGTAGGGACCCTGTTCCAGCGTCCGGTAGGCCTCCTGTTCCAGTGGAACGAAGAAGCTCATGCCGCCCCCTCGCCGTCCGCCGCCTCATCGTCCGCCCCTTCATCGTCCGCCCCCTCGTCTTCCACCGTCGCCCCATCGCCTGCCGCAGGCCCGGCCTCCCCGGCCGCGCCTTCCGGCGCTTCGCCGCGCTCCGCAGCCGTCTTCGGCTCGCTCGCCCGCGGCGCCAGCGGCGGCGCGAAAGGCGAGCGGCGGCTCCCGTCCAGAATCTCTTGCGGCAGTTCGCCGAACTTCTCGACGGCGCCTCTCGCCACGGCGTTCATGAGCCTGAAATCCTCGCGCGTCGCGCCGGAGTAGCGATACTGCTGCGCCAGCGAAAAGAGGCTCCGCAGCGCATGCGCGCCCTCGTTGAGCCAGCGTTCCAGGGTGTTCCGGTCGATCAGCGCGGTGTGGTGCGCGAGGATCAGGCGGCGGGCCAGTTCGTCGAAGTCCGCCAGGAGATAGACGGCCTTGAAGCCCAGGGGCGAGTGGATGAAGAGCGGCAGCTTCACCGGCTGGACGTTGAGGTTCTCGCCGAGCGAAAGCGCGGACGGCACGCCGGCGAGCGCCTGTTCGACCTGTTCGCGCAGGGTTTGCAGAGTGACCTTGGTCTGCTCCAGCTTGTCTTCGATACGCAGCATCCACCCATCGGAGTAGGGATCGTCCTGTTCGACACCGCGTTTCAACTTGTTCATCACCGCGACGAAGCCGTTCAGGCCGATGATGCCGGGGCGTCCCTCGGCGGGCGCCCGTCCGTGCCAGACGCGCGAAGCGTGATGGGTGTGCAGGGTGAGCGACATGGACGCGCGCAAGGCGCCCAGATTGAGTTGCAGGGAAGCGGATTCGTTGGGCATGGCGACGGCTCGACAGAAAGAACGGAGCCGCCAGCATCGGGAGAAAACGGACGTTTGTCAGCAAAGAATGCGCACCGGCGAGCTACCGGATTTTTTGGGGGGCGGGGAGGTGCTCCTGCCGCCGGACTTCAATGGACTTGATGCGAGTCGCATCAAGTCCACGCAGGGCCGTGGTATTCCGCGCGACGGCGGCGGAGCGGTCAGGGCGAACCCGTGAAGACGCTCGCGGCCACCATGCCTTCCGGACTTCAATGGACTTGATGCGAGTCGCATCAAGTCCACGAAGGGCCGTGGTATTCCGCGCGACCGGCAAGCAAAGCGGTTGCTTTGAAAAAGCGAACCCGCGAAGCGATTCATGGCGGGCCGGGAAGGTACGGCGCGCCGCGCAGGATGGCGCGAAGATTGGCCAGATGTCCCCGGGCGACTTCGGAACTGACCGGCGGCTTTGTGTCGACGTTCGCCTGGCCCCCTGTCCTGGAGGGATCTGGCGCCGCGACGACGCCCGATCCCGCGTCCTGCCC
>JAISNE010000042.1 GCA_031276375.1 Accumulibacter sp. | reverse complement strand
AGGCCCGGATTATCGCAAGAAAT
The DNA here is from genome assembly GCA_031276375.1 of Accumulibacter sp. Taxonomy (GTDB): domain Bacteria; phylum Pseudomonadota; class Gammaproteobacteria; order Burkholderiales; family Rhodocyclaceae; genus Propionivibrio. The sequence goes on along the minus strand of JAISNE010000042.1, from coordinate 7,114 downwards.
GCGCGGTGACGCGAGTTCATGAAACTCAAAGTCAGGGCGCCCAAAACGCGGCATTCGCTCCAGGAGAAAAACCGCCGAGCGTCTCCCGGACTATCGTACTTCCTTGCTCGGACTCGTCCAAAAAAGCTAAATGCGATGGCCCTGCTTTTCGCGGGAAAGGCGAGCTTTCACCCTGCCATATCGTCCTTGATGAACGCGCGGACGATGCTTTCGAAATCCGGGTCTCCCTCGAAACCGAGCTGGCGCGCGCGGCTCATGTCCCAGCGCGTGGGCCAGCTATGGATGATGCGCTGGATGGTCGGGTCGATTTCCCAGCGGATCAGGCGGGTGGCGGCTTCGCCGGCGACCTTTCCGAGCACTTCGACCATTTCGCGCACGGCGACGGTCACGCCCGGCAGATTGAGCACCGGCCACGGTTCGAACGCCTCCGCGCCAAGGTCGTGTCCGTGGATCAGGCACTCGATGGCCTGGCGCGGGGACATCAGCCAGAGTTGCTCGTCCGGCTTCACCGGACAGACCGACGGCGCGTTGTTCAACGGCTCGCGGATGATGCCGCTGGCGAAAGACGACGCGGCCTTGTTCGGTTTGCCCGGACGGACGGAGATGGTCGGCAGGCGAAAGACCCGCCCATCAATGAACCCCTTGCGGCGGTAGTCGGAAAGCAGCAGCTCGACGATCGCTTTCTGCACGCCGTAGGAGGATTTCGGCGCCAGCGCGGTATCGTCCCGCACGAGTTCCGGCAGCGCGCCGCCATAGACGGCCAGCGAGCTGGTGAAGATCACTTTCGGACGATGCCCGAGCTTCCGGCACGCTTCGAACAGCCGCCGCGAGACATCGACGTTGATGGACAGCCCCAGATCGAAATCTTCCTCGGCCTGGCTGCTGACCACGGCGGCCAGATGGAATATCGAATCCGTCGCGGCGTCGACGATCTCGTCCAGCGTCGCCGGATCGCTCGCGTCGCCGGTCACCACCCGGATCCGCGGATCGTCGAATCCGGACACCGGAATCTTGTCGAACAAGGTGATCCGCTCGATCTTTTCCTCGCGCGATTCGGCGTTCCCGAGCGTTCCCCGCTGGAGCAGCCGGGCCGCCAGACGCCGGCCGAGAAACCCGCCGCCTCCGGTAATCAGAACTTTCATCGCGCCATCTCCCTGAACCATCCCAGGCCGTCTTCCGTCCGGCCGCGCGGCTTGTATTCACAGCCGACGAACCCGGCGTAGCCTGTTTCGTCGAGCAGTCTGAAGATGTGGCGATAGTCGATTTCGCCTTCGTCCGGCTCGTGGCGCGCCGGCACGCTGGCGATCTGCACGTGGCCGATGCCCGCGAAATTGTTCCTGAAGGTCATCGTCAGGTCGCCTTCGACGATCTGGCAATGGTAGAAATCCATCTGCACCTTGAGGTTGGGCAGGCCGACCTCCTTGCATATGGCATGCCCTTCGGCCTGGGTGTTCAGGAAGTAAGCGGGCATGTCGCGGTGGTTGATCGGTTCGATGACCAGCGTCCGGCCATGTTTGGCCATTTCCCGCGCGGCATGACGCAGGTTCTCGATGTAAACCGCCCGATGCCTGGCGCGGTCGCCGCCGGCGGGGAAATTCCCGGCCATGCAGTGTACCGTTGGCGTTTCCAGGGCCAGCGCGTATTCGACGCCCTTGGCGACGCCATCGCGGAATTCCCGCTCGCGCCCCGGCAGCGAAGCGATGCCGCGCTCGCCCCCCGCCCAGTCGCCGGGAGGCAGGTTGAACAAGACGTTCCGCAGGCCGTTGTCCTTCAGCCAACCGGCGATTTCGGCAGGCGCGTAATCGTACGGAAAGAGGAACTCGACGGCTTCGAAGCCGGCCTTGGCGGCGGCGGCGAAACGTTCCGGGAAGGGATGCTCGTTGAACATCATCGACAGGTTGGCGGCGAATTTCGGCATGGTGGTCCTTTCGTTCAGATATCCAGTTTGAATGCGAGTTTGAGTTCCGCGATCTGTTCGGCGGTGAGGCAGTTGACCGGCGCGCCGCGCAGCAGAAGAAAAATCCTGGCGGTTTCTTCCAGTTCCTCGGAGGCATAGACCGCGCCTTGCAGATCGGGGCCGGAAACCACCGGCCCGTGATTGGCGAGCAGCACGGCGCCGTGCCGGCCGGCCAATCCCCGGATCACGTCGCCGAGCGCGGGGTCGCCGGGACGATGGTAAGGCGCCAGCGGCAGGCGGCCGATCTTCATGACGAAATACGGCGTCAGCGGCGGAATGCAGTCGTCCGGATCGAGTCCGGCGAGGCACGAGACGGCGGCGGAATGCGTCGAGTGCAGGTGCACGATGGCTCCGGCCTTCGGCCGCGCCTCGTACATCGAGCGATGCAGGAAGGCTTCCTTCGACGGCGGGTCGCCGGCCAGTACCCTGCCCTGCCAGTCAAGCCTGGAAATGCGCGCCGGATCGAGTTCGCCGAGGCAGGAATTGGTCGGCGTGAGCAGCCAGCCGTCGGACAGGCGGACGCTGATGTTGCCGCTGCTGCCGGCGGTCAGCCCGCGTTCGTAAAGCGAGCGCGACAGGCGGGCGATCTTGTCGCGCTCGCGGGTTTCTTCGGAGATGATCGGGGTATTCATGATGCGAGTTTGCTCCACGCCTTGAGGAAAAAGTCCGGGGCGCCGAAGTTGCCGGATTTGAGCGCCAGGGCGAGCGGCCTTGCGCCGGTGTTTCCGGTGATCGCGCTCGTCCACGGGACGCCCGGATCGATTTCCGGGCCGATGCGCAGGCCGGATACGCCGAGCGCCTTGACCACCGCGCCGGCGGTTTCGCCGCCGGCGACGATCATCTGGCCAACGCCCAGGGCGACGATTCCCCTGGCGATGGCGGCCAGGGCGTCTTCCACCAGGCTGCCCGCCTTGTCCGTGCCGAGCCGGGCCTGCGCGGCCTTGACCGCGTCCGGGGCGGCGGTGGCGTAAAACAGGACGGGTTCCTTTTCGATCCGGCCCCTGGCCCAGGCCAGCGCCTCTCCCGCGATGTCCTTGCCGCGCGCGAGTTCGAGCGGGTCGATGTTGAACGCGGGATGCTTTTCGCGCATGGCGGCCACTTGCCCCTGCGTGGCGATCGAGCAACTGCCGGCGATGACGGCGCGCAGGCCGCCGCTCGGCGGCAGGATGTCGGCGGCTTGGGCTTCGGGAAGCAGGCCGGCCTGGCGGAAGTTTTGCGGCAGGCCCAGGGCGATGCCGGAGCCGGCGGTGACCAGCGGCAGGTCGGCGCAGGCCGCGCCGATGGCCATCAGGTCGTCGTTGGTGATGGCGTCGGGGACGGCGAAGTTGCAGCCGTCGGCCTTGAGTTGGGCGAAGCGGGCGCGGATGGCGCCGGCGCCCCGGCTGACCACGGCGTGGTCGACCAGGCCGGCCTTGCCTTCGATCTGCGCTTGCAGAACCTTGACCAGGTTGGCTTCGGTCATCGGGGTCAGCGGGTGATTCTTCATGCCGGAATCGGAGAGCAGGATGTCACCGACGAAGAGGTGGCCTTTGTAGATGGTGCGGCCATTGACCGGAAAGGCCGGGCAGGCGATGGTGAAGTCGCTCCCGAGCGAGCGCATCAGGGCTTCGGCCACCGGGCCGATGTTGCCCCTGGGCGTGGAGTCGAAGGTGGAGCAGTATTTGAAATAGAACTGGCGGGCGCCGGCGTGTCGCAGCCAGGAGAGCGCGGCCAGCGATTCGTTTATCGCGTCCTCGACCGGACTGGTGCGCGATTTGAGCGCGATCACCACGGCGTCGATATCGTCGCCAACGGGTTCCAGGGGAACTCCGATCATTTGCACCGTGCGCATGCCGGCTTTCACCAGCATGCCGGCGAGGTCGGTGCCGCCGGTGAAGTCGTCGGCGATGCAGCCCAACAGAACGGTCATTGTTTGTTCCTTTCAGAATTACCAATAAAAAAACCAGATCGAACCACGGCAAAGGGGCGGGCCGCGATGCGGCGGACGGCGAACCCCTTGTTCGCGGTGTTCGCCGCGCGCCGCGCCGGTCTTTCCCGATGCTATTTTTCTGCCTCCGGCAATTCGATGCCGGGGAAAATCTTGATGACCGCCGAGTCGTCCTCGGAACCGTGCCCGGCCGCCGAGGCCGACATGTACATTTGATGCGCCGCGGCGGACAAGGGTAGCGGGAAGACGGCTTTTTTCGCGTAATCCAGAACGATGCCCAGATCCTTGACGAAGATGTTGACCTGCGAGAGCGGCGTGTAGTCGGCGGCCAGGATGTGCGGCACGTAACGATCCCGCTCCGGCGGGCCAAAAAAAACCCCGCCAGCGGCGAGGCTTTCTTCAACCCGAAGAGGACCTTATCTAATTATCTAAGCTTGATTTCCTTGTAGGCCACATGCTTGCGGGCCACCGGATCATATTTTTTTATTTCCATCTTCTCCGGTGTCGTCTTCTTGTTCTTCGTCGTCGTGTAAAAATGCCCTGTTCCGGCGGTGGATTCGAGTTTGATCTTTTCACGCATGGCTGATGCTCCTCGTCAGATTTCACCGCGCGCGCGCAGATCGGCGAGCACGCTGTCGATCCCGTTCTTGTCGATGACGCGCAGACCGGCATTGGACACGCGCAGGCGCACCCAGCGGTTTTCGCTTTCGACCCAGAAACGGCGGTACTGCAAATTCGGAAGGAAGCGGCGCTTCGTCCTGTTGTTGGCGTGGGAAACGTTGTTTCCCACCATCGGGGCCTTCCCCGTCACTTGGCAGACACGGGCCATGATCGTCACTCCAGTTGGTCTTGGGAGAAAGGGGCGGATTCTATCCCGAAAGCACGGGAGAGTTCAAGTTCTTTTGCGGTTGAGCGTGTCCGTTCGAGCATACCGACGCCCGACAGTTTCGGCCAGTGTTCCCGAAGCGGCGCGTCCATCCAGAAAAGATCGTTGATCCACAACGCCCGTCTTGTTTCGATGCGTCCGTGATCTTTCTCGACCCTCTCGTGCCGGCTGACCGGCAAACGTCCATAGCCTCTCGTTTCGCCTTCGTCAAAGAACTCCCGCAAGGCTTCCGCCAGGGAGGGTTGGTTCTCCTTGACCGCCAGCAGATAGTCGCCGCCTCGTTCCAGTATCTCTTGCGCACTCTCTTTTGCGGGGTTTGCAATGGCATGGCGTAACGGCTTGAATGTGAATGACTTTTTTGCGCTGTTTACGATATTTGCGTATGCGATGGCCTGGTTGGGCGCTGCCGCGTTGGACGGTATCGGGGAAACGCCAAGGCGGGGCGATTGCATGAAGGGGTTTGCGCGTGGCGGGAGAATTCCCGTTCGCCCGCGTTTTCGCTCATCTTGCGTCCCCGATCATTCTGGCGCTTGTTGCGCGCAGAAGGTATCCTTCCGGCCTCTTGCTATCGGCGCGCCGGGGGGCGTCTCCTTGCGGCTTGCAACGGGCGAGCGGGCAAACCGGAATTATGCAAAATCACACGGAATCACGATGAAATTTTTGGTTACGGGCGCAAGCGGTTTTATTGGCGCGTCTTTGTGCCATCATCTGCTGGAGGCCGGGCATGCGGTCCGGGCGGCGGCGTCCGCGCTGGCGCCTGCCGACGACGCCTTGCAAGGGTTGCAAGGATTGGGGCCTGACGCGCGTCACGCCAAGGCGCCAGAATGGATACAGGTTGAGCGTTCTTGCCGCAATCTGGCTGCTTGGCGGGCCGCCTGCCAAGGCGTGGACGCGGTTTTCCATCTGGCGGGACGCGCCCATCGCGCCGCGCCGTCGGTTGGCGCGCGCGCTGTTTATCGCCGGGATCATCTGGAAGTCACGCAGGCGCTGGCGGAGGCCGCGATTCACGCGGGCGTCCGGCGTTTTCTTTTCATCAGCTCCACAACGGTCTACGGCGCGCATTCCCTTGTCGGACAAGCCTTTCGAGAGGATTCGCCCACTGCTTCGCGCGACGACGATCCCTATGCCCTCTCCAAACGGGAGACGGAAATTTTCTTGCGAACGCCCGCAATCAGCGCGGCGCTCGCGCCGACCATCATTCGCCTGCCGCTGGTCTATGGCGCGGGCGTCAAAGGGAATATGCGCGCGCTCTTGCGCCTTGTTGACCGGGGGATTCCCCTGCCATTGGCGAGCGTGGAGAATCGCCGGAGTTTTGTGAACCTGCCCAATCTCGTGGATTTCCTGCGCGTCGCCGCGCTGGATGAAAAGGCCAGGGGGCAGACGCTGCTGGTCTCGGACAATGAAGATGTCTCCACCCCAACGCTCATCCGCGCCATCGCCCTGGGCCTTGGGAAAAAGGCGCGCCTGTTCGCCGTTCCGCCGGGTGTGTTGCGCGTGGTGAGCGGCATATTGGGACAAGGCGCGCGCTGTGGCAAGTTGATCGCCAATTTCCAGATTGACGCCACCCATTCGCGCGATTTGTTAAACTGGCGCCCCCAAATCGGGTTTGCCGAAGGCGTCGCCAGGATGTGCGCGGCCTTCCACGATAGCAAGCAATCATGCCGTTCAGGGCCATCGCATACGCAAATATCGTAAACAGCGCCAAAAAATCGTTTACATTCAGGCAGCCATGACAAGCCATTGCCCTGACTCCTGATCCCTGACTCCTGACTCCTGACATGAACACAATCCTCCGCGCGCTGCAAGCCGACATCACCTCGCTGCCGGTCGACGCCATCGTGAATGCGGCCAATTCCTCGCTGTTGGGCGGCGGCGGCGTCGATGGCGCGATTCATCGCGCCGCCGGGCCGGACCTGTTGCGCGAATGCCGGCTCCTGGGAGGCTGCAAGACGGGCCAGGCCAAGCTCACCCAGGGCCATCGGTTGCCCGCCAGATACATCATCCATACCGTGGGGCCGGTGTGGCATGGGGGCGCGGACGGGGAGCCGGAACTGCTGGCGTCCTGCTATCGACGCGCGATCGAGCTTGCCGCCGCGAATGGCGTCGCCACGCTGGCGTTTCCGGGCATCAGCACGGGCGTTTATGGCTACCCGGTCGAACCCGCCGCGAGGGTGGCGGTTGCCGCGGTCCGTTCCTCGCTGCGCGCGGCCACGGGCATTCGGGAAGTCATCTTTTGCTGCTTTTCGCCGGGCGATCTCCGGATTTACGAGCGCGTGCTGGATGAGTCCGCGGCCTGATCGTTTTTCCCGCTTCCGTCCGGTGTGGACTTGCGGCCATGTTTCGG
>JAISNE010000025.1 GCA_031276375.1 Accumulibacter sp. | reverse complement strand
GACCTGATGTGGAAGGAAGGCCAAATCCTCTGGACTTCAGTTCAGGATGCCGGCCTAACGGCACAGGCGGGGACTTTCTCCGACGGCCTGGAAAGTTTGTGCTTTCCAGGCTGTTTTTTTGGCGGCTTTTCCCTGGCCGCCGCCTTCGCCGGTCTCCTTGCCGCCGCCGATGGAAACTCGCGGAACTCTCGCCGCCTGTCCCTGACCAAAACAGGACGCTTCCTTTTTCCGGCCGATCTCATGCTGTGTTTCGACAACCGTCTGGTACGGGAACTGCCCGGCGACGGCGATGCGCGTCCGCATCCGCGCCAGGTCCTCGGCGCTCTTTGGTCTCCCGTCTCGCCAACCCCCGTTGCCGCGCCGCGCCTGATCGCCTGGTCGCGGGAGATGGCCGAGCTGCTCGGCCTGAGCGAGCGCGAACTGCATTCCCCCGAATGGCTGGCGGCGCTCTCCGGTAACGGCTTGCTGCCGGGGATGAGCACTTACGCCACTTGTTACGGCGGACATCAGTTCGGTTTCTGGGCGGGCCAGCTCGGCGACGGGCGCGCCATATTCCTTGGCGAGACGGTCAATGCCGCCGGACAGCGCTTCGAACTGCAACTCAAGGGAACCGGCACGACGCCCTACAGCCGGCGCGGCGACGGACGCGCGGTGCTGCGTTCGTCGATCCGCGAGTTCCTGTGCAGCGAAGCCATGCATCACCTCGGCGTGCCGACGACCCGCGCCCTGTCGCTGGCCGCCACCGGCGAGACGGTGACGCGCGACATGTTCTACGACGGCCATCTGGCTGACGAGCCTGGCGCGGTGCTCTGCCGCGCCGCGCCGTCGTTCACCCGTTTCGGGCATTTCGAATTGCCGGCCGCGCGCGACGATGTCCAACTGCTCCGGCGATTGCTCGATTTCACCCTGTCCCGCGATTTCCCGGAAATCGACGGCACACCGGAAAAACGGCAGGCGCGCTGGTTCTCCGAAGTCTGCGAACGCACGGCGCGGCTGATGGTTCATTGGCTGCGCGTTGGCTTCGTGCACGGGGTGATGAATACCGACAACATGTCGATTCTCGGTCTGACCATCGACTATGGCCCCTACGGCTGGATCGAGGACTTCGATCCGGCGTGGACGCCGAACATCACGGACATACCGGGGCGCCGTTACTGCTTTGCCCGGCAGCCGGCGATCGCGCGCTGGAACCTCGAACGGCTGGCCGACGCGCTGGGCGTGATCGCGTTCGACGCCGATGCCTTGAGCGCCGGACTGGAACGTTACGACGCCACATACACGGAGGAATTTCAGCGGACGCTGGCCGCCAAGTTCGGTTTCGCCGAACGGCGCGACGGCGACATGGCGCTCGTCGAGCAGGCCCTCGATCTCCTGCGCGCGGCGGAAGTCGACATGACGCTGTTTTTCCGCGGGCTGGCCGCCGTCGACCCGCGCGCGCCCTCGGCCGCGCCGCTCGAAGAAGCGTTCTACAACGCCGCGAAACGCGACGCGCACGCCGCCGCGTTCACCACGTGGCTGGCGTGCTGGGCCGGCCGGATCCGTTCCGGCGGCGAGCCGGCGGCGCAGCGGCAGGCGCGCATGAATGCCGTCAATCCGCGTTATGTGTTGCGCAACTATCTGGCCCAGGAAGTCATCGAACAGGCCGAACAGGGCAATCCCGCGCCAATCGGCGAGCTGCTCGACGTCCTGCGCCAGCCCTACGCGGAACAACCGGGCAAGGAGCATTTCGCCCGAAAATGCCCCGGCTGGGCGCGGCACAAACCCGGTTGTTCGGTGCTCTCTTGCAGTTCATGACCGCGACCGCCGACGCGCGGCTCGCCGAGGCGGCGGAACCGCCCCGTTCCGTCTGCCCGCGATGGCGGGACCGCCTTGCGCGGGCGTGTTTGCCGGAACCCTGGCAACGGCCTCGATCCGCTTGAACCGCGAGGCGGAACGGAGAGTCCGTTTGCGGCGCGCGATCGTTTATAGTTACGCCTATGTCACTCAAGATTGCCATTGCCCAGATGAACGCGGTCGTCGGCGACATTGCCGGCAACGCCGCCCGGATTCTCGATTTCGCCCGCCGCGCCAGGGAGATGGGGGCGGACGTGATGCTGACGCCGGAACTTGCGCTGTGCGCCTATCCGCCCGAGGATTTGCTGCTGCGCAAGGATTTCCATGTTGCCTGCGCCGCCCGGATGCAGGCCCTGGCCGGCGAGCTTCCGGATATTCCGGTGCTCCTTGGACACCCGCTGGAAGAAAACGGAAAGCATTTCAACGCCGCGACGCTGATCGGCGATGGCAAGATGCTGGCCACGTATCGCAAGCAGCAATTGCCCAATACCGAAGTCTTCGACGAAAAACGTTATTTCGAGCCGAGCGGAGCGCCTTGCGTGGTGACGATCAAGGGCGTGCGCTGCGGCATCAACATCTGCGAGGACGTATGGAAGGCCGGCGCGGCCGACCAGGCCAGGGATGCCGGCGCGGAAGTGCTGTTCGTGCTCAACGCCTCGCCGTACCACATCGGCAAACAGGCGCTGCGCGCCAGGATCCTGGGCGAACGCGTCGAAACGACCGGCTTGCCGGTGGTTTATGTCAATCTGGTGGGCGGACAGGACGAGCTGGTTTTCGATGGCGGCTCCTTCGTCCTCGATGCGCGGGGCGAGCGGTGCCGCCAGTTGCCCAGATTCGAGGAAGCGCTGGAGATCGTCGAAATCGCCGACGGCAGGCCGATGCCCGGACCGTTCGCGCCGGAGCAGGCGGTCGAGGCGGAAGTGTATCAAGCGCTGGTGCTCGGCGTGCGCGACTACCTGGGCAAGAACGGGTTTCCGGGAGCGATCATCGGCCTGTCCGGCGGTATCGATTCGGCGCTGACCTTGTGCATCGCGGTCGATGCGCTGGGCGCCGGCAAGGTGCGCGCGGTGATGATGCCCTCGCCCTACACCGCGGAGATCAGCCTGGCCGATTCGCGCGAAATGATCCGCCGGCTGGGCGTGCGTTATGACGAGATCCCCATCGAGCCGGCCATGCGCGCGTTTACCGCGATGCTGGAAAAGGAATTCGCCGGACTGCCCGCCGATACGACCGAGGAAAATCTGCAAGCGCGCATCCGCGGCATGATCCTGATGGCCTTGTCGAACAAGACCGGATCGCTGGTGTTGACGACCGGCAACAAATCGGAGATGGCGGTCGGCTACTGCACGCTGTACGGCGACATGGCCGGCGGTTTCGCGGTAATCAAGGACATCGTCAAGACGCTGGTCTATCGCCTCGCGCGCTGGCGCAATACGGTCGGCATGGTCATCCCCGAACGCATCATCACCCGCCCGCCGTCCGCCGAACTCAAGCCCGGCCAGACCGACCAGGACAGCCTGCCGCCCTACGACACGCTCGACGCCATCGTCGAAGCCTACATGGAACACGATTCGAGTCCGCGTGAAATCATCGCCCGCGGCTTTGCCGAAGCGGACGTCCGCCGCGTCGTCCACCTGCTCAGGATCAGCGAATACAAACGCCGGCAGGCGCCGGTGGGCATCCGCGTGACGCAGCGCGGCTTTGGCAAGGACTGGCGTTATCCAATCACCAATCGTTACCGGGATCCCTACTGATCTGTAACGATTTCGCACAGCCGTTTTCCAAGAATACAGAGGAGTTACGCAATGAAGAAAATCGAAGCGATCATCAAGCCGTTCAAACTCGATGAAGTACGCGAAGCGTTGTCGGATATCGGAGTCGCCGGTCTGACGGTATCGGAGGTGAAGGGGTTCGGTCGCCAAAAAGGACATACCGAGCTTTATCGCGGAGCGGAATACGTGGTCGACTTTCTACCCAAGGTAAAAATCGAAATCATCGTCGGCGACGACATGGTTGAAATGGCCATCGATTCGATCATCAAGGCCGCGCGCACCGGCAAGATCGGTGACGGAAAGATTTTCATCATGCCGGTCGAGCAGGT
>JAISNE010000019.1 GCA_031276375.1 Accumulibacter sp. | reverse complement strand
GTGCAAATGACGGTGAAACTGATCTGCCCGATCGCGATGGAAGAAGGTCTGCGCTTCGCCATCCGGGAAGGAGGCCGAACCGTCGGCGCCGGGGTCGTCGCCAAAATTGTCGAGTAACGGACAGGTTGCGATGGTTGGCGTTCCCGGAACGACCGGGAACGCCGGAAGTCTCTATTGCAGGGGTATAGCTCAACTGGCAGAGCGTCGGTCTCCAAAACCGAAGGTTGGGGGTTCGATTCCCTCTGCCCCTGCCACCCTCCTATTTTCTGGCTGACGAAATGGCCGATAAAATCAAATTTGCGCTGGCGTTGCTGTTACTGGTCGCCGGAGTGGTCGGCTTCTATCTGCTTGCCGAGCAGGCGATGATTCTGCGTGTGCTGGCGGTCCTCGCCGGCATGGGGTGTTGCGTGGCGGTTGCCTGGAGGACCGAACCGGGCCGTCGGTTTTTCGGTTTCGCCAAGGAAGCGACCGTCGAAGCGAGGAAGGTGGTCTGGCCAACGCAAAAGGAAGCCTGGAGGATGACCGGGCTGGTATTCGTTTTCGTCGTCATCATGGCGGCTTTTCTCTGGCTGGCCGACAAGGGCCTGGAATGGGTGCTCTATGACCTGATTCTCGGCTGGAGAAACTTATGAGCAAGCGCTGGTACGTCGTGCATGCCTATTCGGGTTTCGAGAAAAGCGTGCAGCGCGCGCTGATGGACCGTATTCAGCGTCACGGGATGCAGGATTCATTCGGCCGCGTGCTGGTGCCGGTCGAGGAAGTGGTCGAGTTGAAGCAAGGACAGAAGAGCATTTCCGAGCGCAAGTTTTTCCCCGGCTACGTGCTGGTGGAAATGGAAATGAACGACGAGTCGTGGCATCTCGTCAAAAGCACGCCGAAGGTAACGGGTTTCGTCGGCGGCACGGCCAACAAGCCGACGCCGATTTCCGAGAAGGAAGTCGACAAGATCATGCAGCAAATGCTCGACGGCGTGGAGAAGCCGCGTCCGAAAGTATTGTTTGAACCGGGAGAAGTCGTGCGGGTCAAAGACGGGCCGTTTACCGATTTCCATGGATCTGTCGAGCAAGTCAATTACGAAAAGAACCGGCTGCGCGTATCGGTCACGATTTTTGGCCGCGCGACGCCGGTTGAGCTTGAGTTCGGTCAGGTCGAAAAAGCCTGACCGGGGCGATTGCGGCGGCCGGCTCGTCCGGTCCGCCGGGTGAAGCGGCCTCGCGCCGTGTTTGTTGTCTTGGGGAGCGCCCTGAACCGGCGCGTTCGCACCCGTTTACAGGAGTAGAACCGTGGCAAAAAAAATTGTCGGCTTCATCAAGCTGCAAGTGCCGGCGGGCAAGGCCAATCCTTCGCCTCCGATCGGCCCCGCGCTCGGCCAGCGCGGCCTGAACATCATGGAGTTCTGCAAGGCGTTCAACGCCCAGACGCAGAACCAGGAACCCGGATTGCCGATTCCCGTGGTGATTACCGCCTATGCGGACAAGAGTTTCACCTTCATCATGAAGACGCCGCCGGCCAGCGTTCTGATAAAGAAGGCGGCCGGCGTCCAGAAGGGAAGCCAGCGTCCGCACACGGACAAGGTGGGCAAGCTGACGCGCGCCCAGTGCGAAGCCATCGCCACACAGAAAATGCCGGATCTGACCGCCGCCGACATGGATGCGGCGGTGCGCACGATCGCGGGCAGCGCGCGTTCGATGGGCATCACCGTGGAGGGCCTCTGACATGGCGGTTTTGAGCAAACGGAAGAAGGCTGTTCAGGGCAGGATCGAGCGCACCCGGAACTACCCGGTGGCGGAGGCGCTGAAGCTGGCCAAGGAATTCGCCACGGCGAAATTCGACGAGTCGATCGACGTCGCGGTCTGCCTCGGGATCGATGCGCGCAAATCGGATCAGTTGGTGCGCGGTTCGGTGGTGCTTCCCGCGGGGACGGGCAAGACCGTCCGCGTCGCCGTTTTTGCCCAGGGCGAGAAGGCGGAGGCGGCCAGGGCCGCCGGCGCGGACATCGTCGGCTTCGACGATCTGGCGGCCGAGATCAAGGGCGGCAAGCTCGATTTCGACCGGGTGATCGCCACGCCCGACTCGATGCGCGTGGTCGGCCAGTTGGGCCAGATTCTCGGCCCGCGCGGACTGATGCCGAACCCGAAAGTCGGCACGGTGACCCAGGATGTCGCCGGCGCGGTGAAGAATGCCAAGGCGGGTCAGGTGCAGTATCGGACGGACAAGGGCGGCATCGTGCACAGCACGATTGGACGCGCGTCCTTTGCAGTGGAACAGTTGGAGCAGAATCTCAAGACCTTGGTCGAAGCGTTGACCAAGGCCAAGCCGGCTGCCGCGAAGGGGCAGTATCTGCGCCGGATCGCCGTTTCCAGCACCATGGGACCGGGCGTGCGCGTGGATTCCGCCTCGCTGTGACGGCCGACGCGACAGGAAGCGAAGCCGGGTCAAGCCGGCTTCCGGAGAACTTTGGGCCGCCGGGGCTTTTCCCGGTGGATCGTCAAAGACCGCAGGTGCCGCGAAGTGTGGCTCGACGAACGGCTTAAGTGATTTCAGCCTGCGCAGACGGTGTGCCCGAACAGGATTTTCGGCGATCGCCAGGCGACGCCGATGCTCTTGAGAAAGGTCGCCGTGGGTGCGGTGCGCCCGAAAGGGGCGCGCCGTGTGATGAACGAAATGGAGAAAGGACCCATGGGTCTCAATCTTGATGACAAAAAGGCGGTAGTGGCCGGCGTTTCGGCGCAAGTGGCCGACGCGCAGACGATCGTCGTGGCCGAGTACAAGGGGATCGGGGTAACCCAGCTCACCCGGCTCCGGGCGCAGGCGCGCAAGTCCGGCGTTTACCTGCGGGTGCTGAAGAACACGCTGGTGCGCCGCGCCGTTTCCGGTAGTCCGTTCGAGAGTCTGGCCGAGCACATGTCAGGCCCGTTGATCTACGGTATTTCCCGGGATCCGGTGGCGGCCGCGAAGGTGTTGAGCGACTTTGCCAGGACCAACGACAAAATGGTGCTGAAGGCGGGCTGTCACGCGGGCAAGGTGATGGACAAGGCCGGCGTGCAGACGCTGGCGGCGATCCCGAGCCGCGAGGAACTGCTGGCCAGGCTGGCGGGCGTGATGAAGGCGCCGGTGAGCGGCTTTGCCGTGGCGCTGGGCGCGTTGGCCAGACAGCGCGAAGAAACCACTGCGTGAAGATACCGTCCGACGGTCAATCTTATTCAATTCCGATATTTCGATTTTAGGAGCAAGCAATCATGGCGATTACCCAAGAAGACATCCTGGAAGCCGTTGGCAACATGACGGTGCTGGAACTGAACGACCTGGTCAAGGCGTTCGAAGAGAAATTCGGCGTTTCCGCCGCGGCCATGGCGGTCGCCGGTCCGGCGGGCGGCGCGGCCGCGGCGGCGCCGGTCGAGGAACAAACCGAGTTTACGGTCATCCTGACCTCCTTTGGCGAGAAGAAGGTCGATGTCATCAAGGTCGTGCGCGCGGCGACGGGCCTCGGCCTGAAGGAAGCCAAGGATCTCGTCGACGGCGCTCCGAAGCCCGTCAAGGAAGCGATTGCCAAGGCCGATGCCGAAGCGCTCAAGAAACAGCTCGAGGACGCCGGTGCCAAGGTCGAGATCAAATAATCCTGCTTTCGCGCGCAGGCTGGCAGCTTTCGGGTTGCCAGCCTTTTGTGCTTTCCGGAAACTGTAAATTTTTGTTCTTGTCACATGGCGCGGTGGGATGCAGCGCGCAAACGCAAGCACGCATGGCGAAAAATGGCGGCGCCGTTCGTTTTTTCGTTTGTCTGTTGCATTGACTTCCGGGGATCGGCCCGGAATGAATATGCTGCCGGATTGTGCCTTCTAAGCTCGGAGCGACCATGACCTACTCCTATACCGAGAAAAAACGTATCCGCAAAAGTTTCGCCAAGCGCGCCAGCGTGCTTGACGTTCCGTTCTTGCTGGCGACGCAGCTTGAATCCTTTACCTTGTTTCTGCAGGCGGCGGTTCCGCCCGAACAGCGAAAGAACATGGGCTTGCAGGCGGCTTTCACTTCGATTTTTCCGATCGTCAGCCACAGCGGCAACGCGCGTCTCGAATTCGTCAGTTACGTGCTCGCCGAGCCGGCGTTCGACGTCAAGGAATGCCAGCAGCGCGGCCTGACCTTCGCCTCGGCCTTGCGCGCCAAGGTTCGTCTGGTCATTCTCGACCGCGAATCGCCGGATACCATCAAGGAAGTCAAGGAGCAGGAAGTCTACATGGGCGAGATTCCGCTGATGACGACCACCGGCTCGTTCGTCATCAACGGCACGGAGCGGGTCATCGTCTCGCAACTGCACCGTTCGCCGGGGGTCTTCTTCGAGCATGACCGGGGCAAGACGCACAGTTCGGGCAAGCTGTTGTTTTCCGCGCGGGTGATTCCCTACCGCGGTTCGTGGCTGGATTTCGAGTTCGATCCGAAGGACATCCTGTACTTCCGCGTCGACCGCCGGCGCAAGATGCCGGTCACCACCCTGCTCAAGGCCATCGGGATGACGCCGGAACAGATTCTCCGCAAGTTTTTCGATTTCGACACCTTCGAGATCGGCAAGGACAGGATCGAGTTTCACCTGGTGCCCGAGCGTCTGCGCGGGGAAGTGGCGCGTTTCGATTTCTGCGACGCCGGCGGAAAAGTGATCGTGGCCAAGGACAAGCGGATCACGGCCAGGCATATCCGCGAGCTTGACGCGGCGGGAGTGAACAAGATCCCGGTTCTCGAAGACTTCATCATCGGTCGCGTCGTGGCGCAAAACGTGGTGAACAAGAACACCGGCGAAATCATCGCCAGCGCCAACGAAGAAATCACCGAAACCTTGCTGCCCAAGCTGGTCGAGGCCGGCATCGATACCTTGCAGACGCTGTATATCAACGATCTGGACCGCGGCGGTTTCATTTCCCAGACCTTGCGCACGGACGAAACCGCCTCCAGGCAGGCCGCGCGCATCGCCATCTACCGGATGATGCGTCCCGGCGAACCGCCGACCGAGGAAGCGGTGGAAATCCTGTTCAACGGGCTGTTCTACTCGGATGAGCGCTACGATCTGTCGACGGTCGGCCGGATGAAGTTCAACCGCCGGGCGGAGCGCAATGACGTGGTCGAATACAAGGTCATGGTCAAGCACGCGCCGGCCAAGCGCGAAGCCATCGTCAGCGCTCTCGTCGAAGCCGTCGGCGGGACTCCGGAAGCGATGGAGCTGCTGCTCGGCGAGTTGAAGTACGGCGCGCGCGCCGTCGCCGAGAATCTGACCGAACCGGCCGCCGCCGCGCTGCTGGAAAAACTTCGCGCTCTCGGTGTCGCCAGCTACGTGCGCGAACAGTTGACGCTCTCGCCCAGGGATATCGTCGAAGTCATCAAGATTCTCGTCGATTTGCGCAACGGCCGCGGCGAGATCGACGACATCGACCATTTGGGCAACCGGCGCGTCCGCTCGGTCGGGGAACTGGCCGAGAACCAGTTCCGCGCGGGGCTGGTGCGTGTCGAGCGCGCGGTCAAGGAGCGTTTGAGCCAGGCCGAATCGGACAATCTGATGCCGCATGACCTGATCAACGCCAAGCCGATCAGCGCCGCGGTCAAGGAATTTTTTGGTTCGAGCCAGCTCTCGCAATTCATGGACCAGACCAACCCGCTTTCGGAAATCACGCACAAGCGCCGTGTTTCGGCGCTGGGTCCGGGCGGTCTGACCCGCGAGCGCGCCGGCTTTGAAGTGCGCGACGTGCATCCGACGCATTATGGCCGCGTCTGTCCGATCGAAACGCCGGAAGGGCCGAACATCGGCCTGATCAATTCGCTGGCCCTGTATGCCCGCACCAACGAGTACGGTTTTCTGGAAACCGCCTACCGCAAGGTGATCGATGGCAAAGTGACCGACCAGATCGAATACCTGTCGGCCATCGAGGAAGGAAACTACATCGTTGCCCAGGCCAACACCGCCTTGGGCGCGGACGGCGAATTGCTCGACGAACTGGTGACCTGCCGCGAAAAGGGCGAGACCATCCTGGCGGAACCGCAGCGCGTCAATTACATGGACGTGGCGCCCGGCCAGATCGTTTCGGTGGCGGCCTCGCTGATTCCCTTCCTGGAACACGACGACGCCAACCGCGCGCTGATGGGCGCCAACATGCAGCGCCAGGCCGTGCCCTGCCTGCGTCCGGAAAAGCCGGTCGTGGGCACCGGCATCGAGCGCACGGTCGCCGTCGACTCGGGCACCACGGTGCAGGCCCTGCGCGGCGGCCAGGTCGACTACGTCGACGCGTCGCGCATCGTGGTCCGGGTCAATGATGACGAAACGGTTCCGGGCGAGGTGGGCGTCGACATCTACAACCTGGTGAAATACACGCGCTCGAACCAGAACACCAACATCAACCAGCGGCCGCTGGTCGCCGTCGGCGACATCATCGCCAAGGACGACGTGGTGGCCGACGGCGCATCGACCGACAAGGGCGAACTGGCGCTCGGCCAGAACATGCTGATCGCCTTCATGCCCTGGAACGGCTACAACTTCGAGGACTCGATCCTGATTTCCGAGCGGGTCGTCGCCGAGGATCGCTTCACTTCGATCCACATCGAGGAATTGACCGTCGTCGCGCGCGACACCAAACTGGGGGCCGAGGAAATCACCCGCGATATCGCCTCGCTGGGCGAGGCGCAGCTCTTGCGGCTCGACGAATCGGGGATCGTCTACATCGGCGCCGAAGTCGACGCCGGCGACGTGCTGGTCGGCAAGGTGACGCCGAAGGGCGAAACCCAGTTGACGCCCGAGGAAAAGCTGTTGCGCGCGATTTTCGGCGAAAAGGCTTCCGACGTGAAGGACACTTCGCTGCGCGTTCAGTCGGGGATTTCCGGGACCGTCATCGACGTGCAGGTGTTCACCCGCGAGGGCATCGAGCGCGACAAGCGCGCGCAATCGATCATCGACGATCATCTGCGCGGCTACAAACTCGATCTGGCCGACCAGTTGCGCATCGTCGAGCGCGACACGTTCGCCCGCGTCGAGCGCCTGATCCTGGACAAGAAAGCCAACGGCGGTCCGAAGCGCCTGGCCAAGGGCGCCGTGGTGACCCGTGAATACCTCGGCGGGATCGATCCGCATCATTGGTTCGACATCCGCATGACCGACGAAGACGTGGCGCAGCAGCTCGAATCCCTGCGCGAGGGGCTGGAGCAGACGCGCAAGGACTTCGACGTGGCTTTCGAGGAAAAGCGCAAGAAACTGACGCAAGGCGACGAACTGCCGCCGGGCGTGCAAAAGATGGTCAAGGTTTACGTGGCGGTCAAGCGCCGCCTCCAGTCGGGCGACAAGATGGCCGGGCGGCACGGCAACAAGGGGGTCGTCTCGCGCATCGTTCCGGTCGAGGATATGCCGTACATGGTCGATGGACGGCCGGTCGACATCGTGCTGAACCCGCTGGGCGTGCCCTCGCGGATGAACGTCGGCCAGGTGCTCGAGGTGCATCTCGGGCTGGCGGCCAAGGGCCTGGGCTTCAAGATCGGCGAGATGCTCCGCCGTCAGGCCAGTGTCAGGGAACTGCGCGAATTTCTCGGCAAGGTTTACAACAGCAACGGCCGGCCGGAAAACCTCGACGAACTCAGCGACCAGGAGATCGCCGAAATGGCCGGAAACCTGGAAGCCGGCGTGCCGTTCGCCACGCCGGTGTTCGATGGCGCCCATGAAGAGGAAATCAAGGAAATGCTCCGTCTGGCGGGAATGCCCGAATCCGGTCAGATGACCTTGTACGACGGCCGCACCGGCGATCCTTTCGAGCGTCAGGTGACGGTGGGCTACATGCACATGCTGAAACTGCACCACCTGGTCGACGACAAGATGCACGCGCGCTCGACCGGACCGTACTCGCTGGTGACGCAGCAGCCGCTGGGCGGCAAGGCGCAGTTCGGCGGGCAGCGTTTCGGCGAAATGGAAGTCTGGGCGCTCGAAGCCTACGGCGCGTCCTACGTCCTGCAGGAGATGTTGACGGTCTAGTCGGACGACGTGAATGGGCGGTCCAAGGTGTCCGAGAACATCGTCAAGGGCGACCACAAAATCGACGCCGGCATGCCGGAGTCGTTCAACGTGCTGGTCAAGGAAATCCGCTCGCTGGCGATCGACATCGATCTCGAACGTTATTGAGCGCGAGCGGCAAGCGGCATGGCGAATGAAACGGTCAGATGACGGCGCTTCCCGGCGGCCGGCCGGGGCTTGAAAAATCTGGGGTCTCCCCGAACGGAGCGTAAGTATGAAAGCATTGCTCGATTTGTTTAAACAGGTAACGCAGGAAGAGCAGTTCGACGCGATTACCATTGGCCTGGCCTCGCCGGACAAGATTCGTTCGTGGTCCTACGGCGAAGTCAAGAAGCCGGAAACGATCAACTACCGCACTTTCAAACCCGAGCGCGACGGCCTGTTCTGCGCCAAGATTTTCGGGCCGATCAAGGATTACGAGTGCCTGTGCGGCAAATACAAGCGTTTGAAACACCGCGGCGTGATCTGCGAGAAATGCGGCGTCGAGGTGACGCTCTCGAAGGTGCGCCGCGAGCGCATGGCGCACATCGAACTCGCCTCGCCGGTCGCGCACATCTGGTTCCTCAAGAGCCTGCCGAGCCGCCTCGGCATGGTGCTCGACATGACCTTGCGCGACATCGAGCGGGTGCTTTATTTCGAAGCCTTCGTCGTCTGCGATCCCGGCATGACGCCGCTGACCCGCCGGCAGTTGCTGACCGAGGACGACTACCTGTCCAAGGTGGAAGAGTACGGCGACGATTTCCAGGCGGCGATGGGCGCCGAGGGCATCCGCGAATTGCTGCGCTCGATCGACCTCAACGCCGAGGTCGAGCTGCTGCGCTCGGAACTGGAAACGACCTCGTCGGAAACGAAGAGCAAGAAGTTTTCGAAGCGCCTGAAGATTCTCGAAGGATTCCAGAAATCGGGGATCAAGCCGGAGTGGATGATCCTCGAAGTGCTGCCGGTGCTGCCGCCGGATTTGCGCCCGCTGGTGCCGCTCGACGGCGGCCGTTTCGCCACCTCCGACCTGAACGATCTGTACCGCCGCGTAATCAACCGCAACAACCGGCTGAAGCGCCTGCTGGAACTCAAGGCGCCGGAAATCATCGTGCGCAACGAAAAGCGCATGTTGCAGGAAGCGGTCGATTCGCTCTTGGACAACGGCCGGCGCGGCAAGGCGATGACCGGCGCCAACAAGCGCCCGCTGAAATCGCTGGCCGACATGATCAAGGGCAAGGGCGGGCGTTTCCGCCAGAACCTCTTGGGCAAGCGCGTCGACTATTCCGGCCGTTCGGTCATCGTCGTCGGCCCGCAGCTCAAACTGCACCAGTGCGGTTTGCCCAAGCTGATGGCGCTCGAACTCTTCAAGCCGTTCATATTCAACCGCTTGGAAATCATGGGGCTGGCGACCACCATCAAGCAGGCCAAAAAGATGGTCGAAATGCAGGAGCCGGTGGTCTGGGACATTCTCGAAGAGGTCATCCGCGAGCATCCGATCATGCTCAACCGGGCGCCGACGCTGCACCGCCTCGGCATTCAGGCCTTCGAGCCGACGTTGATCGAAGGCAAGGCGATCCAGTTGCACCCGCTGGTCTGCGCCGCGTTCAACGCCGACTTCGACGGCGACCAGATGGCGGTGCACGTGCCGCTGTCGCTGGAAGCGCAGATGGAAGCGCGCACCCTGATGCTGGCCTCGAACAACGTGCTCTCCCCGGCCAACGGCGATCCGATCATCGTGCCCTCGCAGGACATCGTGCTCGGCCTCTATTACGCCACGCGCGAACGCATCAACGGCAAGGGCGAGGGGATGGCGTTCATCGATCTGGCCGAAATCAGCCGCGCCCTGGAAGCCGGCGAACTCGAACTGCACGCCAGGATTTCGGTGCGCATCCGCGAATACGTGAAGAACGCCGACGGCGGCTGGGACGAAAAGCTGACACGCTACGAAACCACGGCGGGACGGGCGCTGCTCTCGGAGATCCTGCCGAAGGGGCTGCCGTTTTCCGTGCTCGACAAGCCGCTCAAGAAAAAGGAAATTTCCAAACTCATCAACGCCTCCTTCCGCCGTTGCGGACTGAAGGAAACGGTGGTTTTCGCCGACAAGCTGATGCAGAACGGCTACAACCTGGCGACGCGGGCCGGCATTTCCATCTGTTCGGACGACATGCTGGTGCCGGGGCAGAAGGGCAAGATCATCGCCGACGCGGAAAAGGAGGTCAAGGAGATCACCAACCAGTATCTCGGCGGTCTGGTGACCCCCGGCGAACGTTACAACAAGGTGGTCGACGTGTGGGGGCGCACCGGCGATCAAGTGGCCAAGGTGATGATGGAGCAACTGGGTTACGAGGAAGTCGTCAATCGCCGCGGCGACAAGGTCAAGCAGGAGTCGTTCAACTCCATCTACATGATGGCCGATTCCGGCGCCCGCGGATCGGCGGCGCAGATTCGCCAGTTGGCCGGCATGCGCGGCCTGATGGCCAAGCCGGACGGCTCGATCATCGAAACGCCGATCACCACGAACTTCCGCGAAGGACTGAACGTCCTGCAATACTTCATTTCGACGCACGGCGCGCGCAAGGGGCTGGCGGACACGGCGCTGAAAACGGCCAATTCGGGCTACCTGACCCGCCGCCTGGTGGACGTCACCCAGGATCTGGTGGTCACCGAGGAAGATTGCGGCACCTCGAACGGCGTGACCATGAAGGCGCTGATCGAGGGCGGCGAGGTCATCGAGCCTTTGCGCGAACGCATTCTCGGCCGCGTCTGCGTCAACGACGTGGTCGATCCCGAAACCGACGAGACCTTGATCGAGGCGGGCACCCTGATCAACGAGGATCTGTGCGATCTCGTCGATCAGCGCGGAATCGACGAAGTGAAGGTGCGCACCCCGCTGACCTGCGAAACCCGCTACGGGCTTTGCGCCAAATGCTATGGCCGCGACCTCGGCCGCGGCACGCTGGTCAATGTCGGCGAAGCGGTGGGCGTCATCGCCGCGCAGTCGATCGGCGA
>JAISNE010000001.1 GCA_031276375.1 Accumulibacter sp. | reverse complement strand
AAAGTGTGTCCATTCTGCTTGTATTTAATCGCCGCTTTCCTGTAATCTGCGCTGTAGGCCATATATATTTCCTTTCAATTCTGTGAATATTTTATACTTTTCAGGCTGATGCACTATACAAAGTTGTAGTCGAACCATCGTGATACGCCAAAAAATGACCGAAATCCCGATACGTCAGACTGAAATATTGACTGCCTATTGAGCACAACTTGGTATGACTCAAGTCTGGCGTGTCAGGATTTCAGTCATTTTCTGGCGCATCACGCTGGTTTGACCGCAACTTGGTATGACTGCTGAGTAAGTCGAAAAATCTCTAGATCGCCGCGCCGGAAGAATTCACTTCAAATAACCCCATTTCTTCACCAGCATTTGAATGCAATAGTCGGCGGCATTTTCCACTATTGGAACAAAATGCGCATTGCTTTTTGTTTGAAGAAAGCGTTTCAAATCTTCAAGAGTAATGAACTCGGAAGCCCTGGTCATGACGCACTGGCAATATTCGCTCCGTTGCGATTCCGTCATGTACTCGGACATGGGGTCCTGGCGTTGTTTGGCCAGGCAAGACCGGGTTCCGCTGCTGATGAAATCCTTTCTGGTTTGTTCCGGCATCGGAGTCCCTTGCGAGGCGATTGCCACGCCGGAGAGAATCAAAAACAGAATCAGTTTGCGCATATATTGTTTCCTCCAACGTTGCAGGCGGGAAGCAGCCCTTCAACCGATGTCGGGCTGGGACGTAATTTGAAGCAAATCCGGTGACGACGCGCCGCCATGCGTTCAAAGACGCGGGTTTTCGTCATGTCCGCGGGCTTGCGGCGAGCAGTCACTTTTCACTGCTCTCATCGGCGGGATACCAGTGCGGGCGGGTGAATCTCAGGCCGCAGCGGTCGCCCGCCGAGGGGCCCGCGGTGTGCCGCGTCTTCTGGATGCGCACTTCCGTGTCGGCCACGCGCACGCGGTAGTCGATCGTTTCGCCAAGGTAAACCTTGCGCAGCACTTCGCCGCGGATGCCGCCCTCGCCGATGAAGTCGATTTCCGTCGGCCGGGCGGCCAGCAGTCCTTTGCCGGCGGCGATGATTTCGTTCGGCGGTTCGATGCCTTCCGGCCAAGGATGGCGTTCGCCGCCGAGGTACATGCCTTCGGGCGAGAGTCCGGCCTCGATGAAACACGACAGGCCGATGAATTCGAAAACGAAGCGGTTGGCCGGATCGCTGTAGACTTCCAGCGGCGTGCCGATCTGTTGCACGACTCCGGCGCGCATGACCAGGATGCGGTCGGACAGCGCCATGGCTTCCGACTGGTCGTGCGTGACGTACAGGATGGAGAAGCCGAAACGACGTTGCAAGTCCTTGATTTCGAAGCGCATCTCTTCGCGGAAATGCGGGTCGAGGCTGGACAGCGGTTCGTCGAGCAGCATCACGTCGGGACGGATGGCCAGCGCCCTGGCCAGCGCGACGCGCTGTTTGCCGCCGCCGGAGAGGTCGTCCGGGCTGCCTTGCGCGACCGGGAGCAGGTTGGTGTTTTTCAACGCTTCTTCGGTGCGGGCATGAATTTCATTTTTGGGCAGTTTGCGGATGCGCAGCGGGAACGCGACGTTCTCGTAGACCGTGAGGTGCGGCCACACCGCGAAGGCCTGGAAAACCATGCCGAAATTGCGCTGTTCGGGCGGCAGATAGTATTTTTTGGCTTTCGACGAGATGATGCGTTCGCCGACGCGGATCTCGCCTTCGTCGAGGTCCTCGAAGCCGGCCACCATGCGCAGCGTGGTCGTCTTGCCGCAGCCGGACGGGCCGAGCATGGCCAAGCATTCGCCCTGGGCGATTTCGAGGTTCATGCGGTCGACCGCGGTGATGACGCCGAAGCGTTTGGTGACCTGGTTCAGTTCGATATATGCCATGTTGGGTCCCTATGCGCCGCTCTTGCCGGTGACCAGGCGTTTGATCAGGATTTCGCCGACCACGATGATAATCAGGGCGATGCCGGCCAGCGCGGCGGAGTAAACCGTTTCGCCGTCTTCGTTGAGCGTGTAGATGGCGACGCCGATGGTGCGCGTGGTCGGTCCGTAGAGCAGCACCGAGACGGTCAGCTCGCGCAGCGCCGGCAGGAAGATCAGGAAAAAGGCGGCGATCATGCCCGGACGCACCAGCGGCACGACCACGTCGCGCAGGGCCTGGGCCATGCTGGCGCCGGCGGCGCGCGCCGCTTCGACCAGCGAATCGTGCACCTGCTCCAGCGCCGCCGAGTTGGCCTTGAGCGAGAAGGCCATGTAGCGGGCGATGTAGGCGACCAGGATGATCCACACCGTGTTGTAGAGGTTGATCCCGAACTTGCCGCTCCAGGCCAGGATCACTCCCAGCGCGATCACCGAGCCGGGCACCGAGAACGGCAGCATGCCCAGGAATTCGAGGAAACCCTTGCCGCGCACCTTCATCTTGACGATGACGTAGGAGATGACCACGCCGGCGAACATGGTGATCAGCGCGGCGGCGATGCCCAGGCTGATGCTGTTCCAGATCGAATCGCGGGTGAGGTCCCACTCGAACAGGATGTGGTTGTAGTTGCCCCAGGTCATGTTTTCCAGGGTGAACGGCAGGCCGTAGGTTTTCAGCCCGCCGACCATGAAGATGGTGGCGGTGGGCAGGACGATGGTCAGCGCGATGTAGGCGATGCAAAGGATCAGCAGCGGGATGCGCAGTCCGCGCAGCTTGAGTTCGGTCGGGCGGAAGCTCTTGCCGGCGATGATCTGGTATTTGCCCTTGGCCAGCACCCGGTTCTGCGCCCAGAGGATCAGCGCGGCGGTGATGACCAGCACGGTGGCCAGCACGGTGGCGGTGCGGATCGAATCGAAGCTGCCCGCGCTCTGGTGGATTTTTTCGTAGATCAGCACCGGGATGTTGTAAATGCCGATTTCGACGCCCAGCACGGCGACCGTGCCGAAATGCGCCATCGAGTAGAGCATGATCAGGAGCGCGCCGGAGACGATCGACGGCAGCACCAGCGGGATGGTGATCTTGCGCGTGATGGTGAAGAGGTCCGCCCCGGAAATGCGCGCCGATTCCTCCAGTGTCGGATCCATCCGTTCGAGCGCGCCGCTGACCTGGATGAACACGAAGGGAAACAGGTACATCGTTTCGACGAGGATGATTCCGGCGTAGCTGTAGATGTCGAAGAACGGGCTGTCGAAGCCGAGCACGTCCATGAACAGGCGGTTGATGTAGCCGGCGCGCGGCGAGAGCAGCATCTTCCAGGCCAGCGCGCCGATGAAGGCCGGCAGCATGAACGGCACCAGGAACAGGAGCTTCATGGTGCTCTTGAACGGCAGGTCGGTGCGCGTGACCAGCCAGGCGAAAAAGGTGCCGACGATCGTTCCGGTGACGGTGACGCCGCCGGAGAGGATCAACGAATTGAGCAGCGCCTGGTAGGTTTCCTCGCGCCGCAGCACCGCGAGCACGTCCACGATGTTGAAATGCCCGTTGACCCAGAATGCGTTGAAAAAGATCAGCAGCATCGGAAACGCGACGACGACGACCAGCACGCCGACCGACAGCAGGAAAAGCAGTTCGGGGGTACCGAATCCCCGCGGCGCCGGCTTTGTTCGTGTATTCATCGAAAACAAACTCCGCTTGGAAACCTCCCCCTTCCGGGGGATCGTCTGGCTTGGGAGGGGCGCGGCCCCTTCCAAGCGTTGTCGCCCGGTTGCGGGCGTGGATTGAAACATCGGGACGCCCGTCATAGTTTTTCGGCGGCGGCGACATGGCCCGCGAACCATTGCACGGTCGCCAGCTCCACCCGGCAGGCGTCGCCTTCGGCGAACAGCAGCCCGCGGGCGACGCATTCGTGGCTGGGCAGCGCCGCGCGGATGAGCACGCCGGCGATCTCGATCAGGTAATCGAACTGCGCGCCGAGGAAGCTGGCGCGGCGGATGATTCCCGAAAAACCTTCGCCCTCGCGCGCGAGCAGCACATCGCTCGGGCGAAAACCGGCGGTCAGCAATTTCCCGTCGATGTCGGGCGGCGGCCCGCGCCAGGATTCGCGCGAATTGCCGGCGCGCAGGACATTGCCTTCGCGCGTGAAAAACAGGAAGTTGGCGATGCCCAGAAAGCGGAAGACGAAATCGTCCGCCGGATGCTCATATACCTCTTCCGGCGTGCCGATCTGGCACAGCTTGCCGTGCTCGTCCATGACGGCGAGGCGGTCGGCGATGCCCAGGGCGATTTCCTGGTCGTGCGTCACGTACAGGATGGTGACCCCGGTCTTTTGCTGCAAGGCCTTGATCTCGAAGCGCATTTCTTCGCGCAGGTTGGCGTCGAGATTGTTCAGCGGCTCGTCGAGCAGCAGAATGCCGGGTTCGGACACCAGCGCGCGGGCCAGCGCCACGCGCTGCTGCTGTCCGCCCGAAAGCTGCGACGGCAGGCGCTGGTCGAGGCCGGCGAGACCGACCAGTTCGACACAGCGCATCGTCCGGTCGCGCAACTCGTCGCCTTTCACGCCCGCCAGCCTGAGCGGATAGGCGACGTTGGCGAAGACCGTCATGTGCGGCCACACCGCGTAGTCCTGGAAGACCATGCCGAGGCCGCGCTTGTCCGGCGGCGCCATGCGCCCCGAGGCGGCGTCGGCGACCGCCTTGTCGCCGATCAGGATGCTGCCGGAGTCCGGCGCCTCGAAGCCCGCGATCAGCCGCAGCAGCACGGTCTTGCCGCATCCGGACGGGCCGAGCAGGGTGAAGCACTCGCCGTCCTCCAGCGCCAGCGACAGGCCGGACAGGATCGCCCGGCCGGCGTAACGCTTGCTGACATCCCTGATTTCAATGCTGGCCATGACGGCGCTTACTTCTTCTGCATGATTTCGGCGAATTTCTTGATCGTCGCCTCTTTTTCGGACATGACCGCCTGGTAATCGATCTTCATGGCGCGCTTGATCGCGTCCTCCACCGCCGGCAACTGCTTGTAGCGTTCCGGTATCTTCACGTCGGCGCGTACCGGCAGGGTGCCGTCCTCGACGACGATCGACTGACCTTCCCGGGACAGCAGGAAGTCGACGAACTTCTTGGCCGCGTCGATGTTCGGGCTGTCCTTGAAGATCGCCACCGGGCTTGGGACGACCAGCATTTCGGGCGGATAAACGAGTTGCAGCGTCGCGCCCTTGTCGATCTTGTCGAGCGTGATGTAATCGACCGCCAGACAGGCCACCAGGTCGCCGGAGGCCGTGTCATCGACGACCTGGCCCGAACCCTTGCCCATCTTGGCGCCGTTGGCCCGCAGCGATTCGAAGAATTCCCATCCGAAGGTCTTGGAAATCACCGCCACGCTCATGTAGGCGGTGCCGGAAAGCGCCGGGTTGGCGATGCCGAAGGCGCCCTTGAACGCCGGCGTCTTGAGATCGTCCCAGTGCTTTGGCGCTTCCTTGATGAGGCGCGTGTTGTAAGCGATCCCCAGGGTGCCCAGGCGCGCGGCGGTAAACGAACCGTCGTAATCCGGCAGCGGATTGAGCAGCGCCTTCGTCTCGGCCGGAATGTACGGCAGCAGCAGACCGTTGGCCTTGAGCTGGTAGAAATCCGGCACCTCGCTGGTCCACAGCACGTCGGCGAGAATCTTGCCGGACTCGCGCTCGGCGGCGATCTTGGCCATCAGCTTGCCGGCGCCGGCCGACTGGAAATCGATCTTGATGTCTGGATGCTTCTTCATGAA
>JAISNE010000432.1 GCA_031276375.1 Accumulibacter sp. | reverse complement strand
GGAAGTCAGGCTCTACCGTTCCCTGGAAAACGCCAACCCGATGGTCGACCGCATCTGGAACTTCTTCCGCGACGGCGGCGTCCACGCCGTGAAAACTGGACAGTAAAACCCACGGACGGCGTGCCCGCCGCGGGGGAGGGGGGCATGCCAGGTTGCGGTCGACAGGGATTGTTTCGGGGCTTGTTGTTCTCCGGGTTTTTTCCTATCATGTGCCATTCGCGACAACGGTCATGGTCGGGCATTCGCTTTCCCCGACCGCCGTAGTCGCCACCGGCCGAAGATGCAGGATTTCTGGCCGCCGCTCAACTCAAGATTGAGCCGGGAGAACGATATGAGGGGAAGCTTACTGTCTGAAACGAAGCCCGGGATTCCACCTCGCGGCTTGCGGCTCACCGTGGCCCATGACGCGGACGAGCAGGCCGCCAATCTGTCGGCCTGGAACCAGCGCTATGACCAGATCGCGCCCGGGCGCTTTCTGGGCGCGATCAATGAGTTGTGGCTGGACGAAATCCAGTTTTACCTGGAGAAAACCAGCCACGCCCTGCGCCAGTCCTGCGTCGTCTGGCCCGATTCCTTCTGGTTCGGACTTCCCCGCTGCGAAGGCGCGGAAGGCAGCATCGACGGAAATCGCCTGCACGACAATGCGATTGCCATCAAGCCCGGCAACGAGGAATTCCAGTTGGTCACTCCGGCCTCTTATGACATCATGGGAATCGCCGTGAAGGACGAGGTTCTGGAACGTTACGGCGAGGCGCTCGAAATCGCCGACTTGCCCAAGTTGTTGCGGCGGCAGGAGGTTTTGCTGGTCGATCTTCGACAGAAACACGGTTTCTGGCACTTTCTCGATCAAACGCTTGGCGAGTTGGCGAATAACCCGCTGACCGCCACGCACGAGGCCGCGCTCAAAGCGTTGAGCCAGGATCTGATCGACGGCTTGACGGATCTGCTGGTCGGGGTGCGCCCCCCGCCGGCGCCAACGACCGCGCAGCAGAATCACCGGCGCATCGTCGCGCGCGCGCAGGACTATCTCTTCTCCCATCAACACGAAGCGATTTCGGTGATGGACCTGTGCGAAAAGCTTTACGTCTCGCGGCGCACGCTGCAAAACAGCTTCCAGGACGTTCTGGAAATCACCCCGCTGGCCTATCTGAAATTCATCCGCCTCAACGCCATACGCCGCGAACTCAAGAATCCCGCTTCGCCCTACCGGACGGTGCAGGACGTCGCCGCCGCCTGGGGATTCTGGCATATGGGCCAATTCGCCGCCGACTACAGCCGGCTCTTCTGCGAACGTCCGTCGGAAGCGTTGCGCAGCCGGTTCCAATAGCCGGGCGGCAACCGGCCCGGAGCCTGGTTTGGCGGGCCGCGCGGCCGATGGCGCGTCTCGGGAGGCGCTTGACTTTCGCCGGTCCGCCGGTTGATTTTCCGATTTTCGATAGCCGATTTTCCGGTTTTTGATATTCATCGCCCGGCTTCGCGTCCTAGTATAAAAAATACATGGTTCCGCCGGGGCAGGACATCAAACGTACAAGGCGATGGAAAAAGAACGCATCATTCAGGAATTCGTGCCGGGGAAACAGGTGACGCTCGCGCACCTGATCGCGCACCCGACCGACGATCTCGCCAAGAAGATCGGCGTGCCGGGCGCCGAAGCCATCGGCATCCTGACGCTGACTCCCGGCGAGACGGCCATGATCGCCGGCGACATCGCCAGCAAGGCGGCGTCCGTGAACATCGGGTTCCTGGATCGTTTTACCGGCGCGCTCGTCATTTTCGGCTCGGTCGGCTCGGTCGAGGAATCCCTGAAGCAGGTGGTCGCCATATTGCACGAGCAACTGGCGTATGCCGTCTGTTCGTTGACCCGGACCTGAAGCGCCGACGGGAACCCGAGCCATGAATCCGCAAACCGCCGCCATTGCCGCCGCGCCCGCCGCTTTCATGCTGATGGGAGCGGTCGGCGCCGGGAAAACGACGCTGTTCAACCTGTTGTACGGCCGTGAAGAAAACGCCCGCAAGACGCAGGCGCTCGAGTTCGAGAATTCCGGAATCGACACGCCGGGCGAGTTCTTCAGCCATCCCCGCCTGTACCACGCGCTGATCAACACGTCGAGCGACGTCGACATCCTGGTTTACGTGCATTCGTGCGACAACGACGAATGCCGCCTGCCGCCGGGCCTGCTCAACGTCTATGGCGACAAGCGGCTGGTCGGCGTGATCACCAAGACGGATTTGCCCGGCTGCGATCCCGGACGCGCGGAAAGCGTGTTGCGGGGCGCGGGTGGATTCGATCCCATTTTTCGTGTTTCCAATCGGTATCCCGACAGTATTGCGCCGTTGAAGCGGTACCTGCTGGGCGGCGGATCAACGGAAGAAGGAGCAGGATTGTCATGAAACGTCTGATTACGGCGGAATTTGTGCGCCAGGAGCATGCCGGCGGCAAGCAGTCGCTCGATGTCGTTCTGCCGCGATGCATCGTCACGGCGGAAGCGCGCCTGGTGGCGGAACAACTTGGCATGAAAATCGTCGAGACGCTGGAGCCCGCGAGCACGTCCCGGACCGGGGCGCGCCGGACGAACGACGCTCCCGCCGGGAATTCCGGCGCGGCCCAGGCCCGATGCACGGGCGCGGATCTGGCGAAAATCAAGGCGGAGGTCCTGTCGCGCCTGCCGGCGGGCGCCGTTTCGGGAGACGTCGTCGAGCAACTGGTCAAGAAGCTCGCGGCGGAAAGCGCCGCCGCGGCGAAGGACATCGGGACGACCGGGGCCGGGTCCGCGGCGACAAAACCCACGGCGCCCGGAGAGGCGGCCTTCGCTGCCCAAACGATCAAGAGCGGGATCAAGAAAGTGGCGGGCGATTCCGCGCGCTTCGGCCTGTTCGACGGCGCCGGCCGGGAAAACCAGGTCGGCATCGTCGATGTGGTCGGCGCCGACGACGGCAGTTCGATGGGCGCGGGGTTCATGAGCTGGAAGAACTGCTTCTTTCCGTGGACGCTGACCTACGATGAAGTCGACTACGTCATCGAAGGCGAATTGCACATCCGCTGCGGCGGCGAGACGGTGGTCGGCAAGGCGGGCGACGTGATCTTCATTCCCAGGAACACGGCGATCGAATTCGGCACGCCGAGCGAAGTCCGCTTCCTCTACGTCGCCTATCCGGCCAACTGGCAGGACGCGTGAGGCCCCGGCGGGCGAATGGATCGAGGACCCGAGATGAGCACTTTCGTTACCGAGAGCTGGCTGCGCGAACGGTTCAGTCTTGCCCACGGCAGTGAAATCCATCTGCCGGAAAACGGGCGGCTGACGCCGTCGGCCCGGACGCTGCTCGAAGAACGCCGGATCCACGTCAAATATCTGGACGACGCGGGCCGCGCGTTCGTCGAAACGAAAGCCGCGCAGACCGGTCACGGCGAAGAACCGGCGCTCCGGCGAGTGCCGGTGCTGACCGGAAAGAACGAGCGGAACGCCGCGACGTGCCTGCTCTGCGCGCAGCCGGTGAGCGCCAAGCCGGATACGCTGACCAGCCTCGACGGCAAGGCGCTCGTGGCGAAAAACGATCCGCGCCTGAAGCTGCGCGGCAAACTCGACACGGCGATCGCCCATGCCGTGTGGATACAGGCCGAGTTCGATCCGGAAAGCGGGAAAACGCCGCTGGCGCATTGGCTGGCGGACGTTCGCTCGGCGCTGGGCCGCGTCCTCAAGGCCGAAGTGACCGGCGAGGCGATGCCGCCGGTGGTCATGGGCGAGTTCGACGAAGCGGCAATCCATGCGATTTCGCACAATCCGCTCAAATACATCGGCCACGACCATATCGTGCCGGAAGTCGATCACGGCGTCCGGGTGGCGCGCCTCAACCTGCTGCGCGCGCAGATCCGCGAAGCGGAACTCTTCGCCGCCGATGTTTTCATCGACCGCGATTTCAAGGTCGTCCGCCCCGACATCATGCAGGCGCTGAACCGTCTTTCCAGCGCGGTTTACGTCCTGATGCTGATGACGCTCATGGCCGAGCGTCATCAACCCGTTGCTCCGAAAAAGGAACGCTCATGGAACTGATCGCCCGTTGCGCCGAAGCGGCGCGCGGCCGTCCGGGGCGCATCGTGTTCCCCGACAGCCTGGACGAGCGCGCCATCCTCGCCGCCGCCCGGCTGGCCCGCGAGGGCTGGGCAAAGCCGGTTCTGCTCGGGAATCCGTTCGAGTTGCGCGCGTTCTGCCTGCGCAAGGGGCTGCGCCTCGAAGCGGCGCCGGTCATCGACCCGGCGGTCTCGCCTTTGCTCGACCGTTTCGTCGAAGGGTACGCCGAGCGCCATCCGGACAGCCGGCCGGAGGAAATCCGGTCACAAATGGCCGATCCGCTGTGGTTCGGCGCGGCGCTCGTCGAGTACGGCATCGCCAGCCATTGCATTGCCGGCAATCTCTCGACGACCTCGGCCGTCCTGCGCGCCGGGCTGCGCGTCCTTGGCCTCGCCGAGGGCAACAAGACGGTTTCCTCGATATTTTTCATGCTGCCGCCCGAGAGCAAAGACGGTGGCGGACGCGTTCTCGGTTTCGGGGACTGCGGCGTCGTGCCCCGGCCGACGGTCGAACAGTTGGCCGATATCGCCGTCAGCGCCGCGGAAAGTTTCCGCAACGTGACCGGCGAAACGCCGCGCGTGGCGATGCTCTCCTTTTCCAGCCACGGCAGCGCCAGGCATCCGGAGGCGCAGGCGGTGCGCGAGGCGGCGGCGCTGGCGCGCGCGCGCCGTCCGGACCTCGTCATCGACGGCGAGCTGCAATTCGACGCGGCCTGCGTGCCCTCGGTCGCGGCGCGGAAAACGCCGGACAGCCCGTTGTCCGGCAACGCCAACGTTTTCATCTTCCCTTCGCTGGCGGCGGGAAACATCGGCTACAAGATCGCCCAGCGGATGGGCGGCTATGGCGCGATCGGCCCGATGATCCAGGGACTGAAACACCCGATGCACGATCTTTCGCGCGGTTGCAGCACGGAGGACATGGTTGAGGTTTCCCTTGTCGCCATGAAGATGGCGCCGCCCGGCGAAGCCGAGGCGGTTCACTGAAGGAGGTCCGGACAAACGAAAATTGAACGTCATTTCCCGCGTTGTTCGAGTCATGGCAATTATCCGATGTATGTCCAATGTTTTTTTGAAGGAGAAAGTAATGGAAGCTTTAGGAATGATCGAAACCAAGGGTCTGGTGGCATTGATCGAAGCCTCTGACGCCATGGTCAAGGCCGCGCGCGTCAAACTGGTCGGCGTCAAGCAGATCGGCGGCGGCTTCGTGACGGCGATGGTGCGCGGCGATGTGGCCGCCTGCAAGGCCGCGACGGATGCCGGCGCCGCTGCCGCGCAGCGCATCGGCGAACTGGTTTCGGTGCACGTGATCCCGCGTCCGCATGGCGATCTGGAAGAAGTCTTCCCGATCAAGATGAGCGGCAACATCGACGACTGAACCCCGCGCGGGCCGTTCGCGTTGAACCGGACGGCGCCGTTGCGGAGCGTGCCCGGACGATGCGTTGCGTTTCCGGACCGTCGGTGAGGCGGGGACGGGGTAGGCAACGGCATCGTGACGGAACGAAGTCGGCGAAAGCCTGGAAACGGGAGTGGAATCGCGGTCGATACGCAAGGGCCGTTTTGCCGGATGTTGTCGGCGACGGGGTGGCGTCACTCGAAAATTCGGATTTCGCGGTCGCGTGCCGGCCAACTTTTATGGGCAAGGACGGATATGAAACTGGCAGTCGTCATAGGTCAAGTGGTCTCGACGGTCAAATGCGGCGGCTTTGAGCAGGATCGGCTTCTGCTGGTGGATTTCCTGGACGTCGACGGGAAACCGCAGGGCAACCCCGAAGTCGCCGCGGATGGAATCGGCGCCGGAAATGGCGAATGGGTGCTGGTGGTCTCCGGAAGTTCGGCGCGTAAAACGCACGACGCCGAGGTGCCCATCGATCTCTCGGTCATCGGTATCGTCGATGAGGTGGTCGTCGAGAACAAAGTGATTTTCCACAAATGAGACCGGCGCCCTGAAGACGGTTCGTGGCGCGCGTTGTCCGCGGGGAAAACCGGCAAAGGTTTGAAAGGAGTGAGGAGTGGATATGAACCAGAGCGATGTCGAGCGTGTCGTCCGCGCGGTGATCCAGTCGATGCGGCAATCGTCCGTCGTCGCGGAAACGCCTCCCGCCAGGAGCGGCAAGCTCTCGGCCGGAGTTTTCCACGAACTCGACGACGCTGTCGCGGAGGCGCACCGCGCCCAGCGCGCCTTGCGCACGATCGCGATGCGTCGTCTGGTCGTCGATGCCATTCGCAAGGCCGGCGAACGGCACGCGCGCGAATTGGCG
Organism: Accumulibacter sp.; assembly: GCA_031276375.1. Taxonomy (GTDB): domain Bacteria; phylum Pseudomonadota; class Gammaproteobacteria; order Burkholderiales; family Rhodocyclaceae; genus Propionivibrio. The sequence goes on along the minus strand of JAISNE010000432.1, from coordinate 14,108 downwards.
GAAATGGCCGTTGCCGAAACCGGCATGGGGCGCGTGGAGGACAAGGTAAGCAAGAATGTTTCGCAAGCGCGTTTCACGCCGGGGCCGGAATGCCTCAGCCCGTTGGCCCTGACCGGCGACAAGGGATTGTCGTTGCAGGAAAACGCCGCCTGGGGCGTGATCGCTTCGGTCACGCCGTCGACCAATCCGGCGGCGACCGTGATCAACAACGCGATCAGCATGATCTCGGCCGGCAATGCCGTCGTCTTCGCGCCGCATCCCGCCGCCAGGCGCGTCTCGCAGCGCGCGGTGACGGTGCTGAACGAGGCGGTCGTCGCGGTGGGCGGACCGGAGAACGCCGTCGTCACGGTGGCCGAGCCGAACATCGAAACCGCGCAGCGCCTGTTCGTCTATCCCGGCATCAATTTATTGACCGTGACCGGCGGCGAAGCCGTCGTCCATGCCGCGCGCAAGACGACCGACAAGCGGCTGATCGCGGCCGGCGCCGGAAATCCGCCGGTGGTCGTCGACGAAACGGCCGATATTCCGCGCGCGGCGCGCGATATCGTCTGGGGCGCGTCGTTCGACAACAACCTCATCTGCGTCGATGAAAAAGAAATCATCGCCGTCGGCCGGATCGCCGATTCGCTGAAGAGCGAAATGAAAAAGCATCGCGCCGTCGAGATCAACCGCGACCAGGCGGAGCGGCTGAAGGAGATCATCCTGAGCAAGATCGGCGCCGACGGAAAAGGCACGGTCAACCGCGACTTCGTCGGCCGTGACGCCGCCAGGTTCGCCGCGGCCATCGGCCTCGAGGTGCCGGACGACACGCGCCTGCTGTTCGTCGAGACCACGGCGGATCATCCTTTCGCGGTGACCGAACTGATGATGCCGGTGCTGCCGCTGATCCGCGTCGACGACGCCGACCAGGCCATCGATCTGGCGGTGAAGCTGGAGGGCGGATGCCGGCACACGGCGGCGATGCACTCCAAGGATCTCGACAATCTGGACCGCATGGCGAACGAGATCAATACCAGCATCTTCGTCAAGAACGGTCCTTGTCTGGCGGGGCTGGGCTTCGGCGGCGAGGGATGGACGACGATGACCATTTCGACGCCCACCGGAGAGGGCGTCACCTCGGCGCGGACGTTCGTGCGCCTGCGCCGTTGCGTGCTGGTCGACCATTTTCGCATCGTCTGAGCCTCGCTCGCCGGCCACGGATACTTCATCATGCAAGCGAAACCTTCCTCCACGATACCGGAATGGCTGGCCGAGCGGCTCGATATCGCCGCCGAGCGGGTGAACGATCCGACGCCGCTGCCGGTCGAGGGCCCCTTGTATCTGGGAATCGACCTGGGCACCAGCGACGTGGTGTCGGTCGCGCTTGACGCCGAGCGGCGGCCCGCGGCCGTCTGCCTCGAATGGGCCGACGTGGTGCGCGACGGCGTCGTTTACGATTTTTGCGGCGCCGTTTCGATCGTCCGCCGCCAGTTGGCGCTGCTCGAAAACAAACTGGGCCGTTCCTTCACCCAGGCCAGCACGTCGTTTCCGCCGGGAACCGATCCGCGCATTTCGGTCAACGTGCTCGAAGCGGCCGGCCTCGAGGTGACGGCGCTGATCGACGAGCCTTCGGCGGTGGCCCGTTTGCTCGATCTGGACCAGGCGGCCGTCGTCGACATCGGCGGCGGAACGACCGGCATCGCCATTCTGCAAGGCGGCGAGGTGGTTTATTCCGGCGACGAAGCGACCGGCGGGCATCATGTCTCATTGACCCTGGCCGGCAGCCGGCGGATTTCCCTGGAGGCGGCCGAGGCGTTCAAGCTGGCCGACGGCGCTTCCGCGTGGCCGACGGTGCGCCCGGTTTTTGAAAAGATGGCCGACATCGTTCGCTCGCACCTCTCTGGACACGAGGTCGACACGATTTACCTCTCGGGCGGCTCTTGCGCCCTGCCGGGAGTCGGCGAACTGTTCGCCAGTGAATTCCCGGAGCACAGGATCGCCGTGCCGCGCCACCCCATTTTTTTCACTCCGTTCGCGATCGCCGCGGCGGCGTGCTGAAAGGATCGGTGTCGTCGAATGTTTGAACCTGGAAACCGCGGTTGGCCACTCGTTTTTCTTGATGGAAGCCACCGGATGGCAAAGTTTCTTTCTTTTTCATTGGCTCACCCATCGGGCGAGGCCGTTACGCGCTCGTGTGCGCTGCCCCGGAGCGCGCTGGCGGTGTTGCTCCTCCTTGCAGGCATGAGCCTGCCGCGTCGTCGCGCCGTGCCAGCCCACTCCGGGACAGCACACATGAGCGCGTCCAACCGCGGTTTCCAGGTTGAACGGTACATGTCATGCTGAAAGAAACGGACATCGGCCAGATCGTCCACCGGACGATAGACCAGATGAACGCGCTGGCGGTCAAGGAATTCCGCGTCCCGCCGGACACCCACATCGGTCCGGGCGCGATCGCGCGCATCGGCGAGGCATTGCAGCGCCGGGGAATCGCCCGCGTGTTCGTGGTCATCGACGAGATCGTCGAACACCTCGGCCTCGCCGCGGGCATGTACCGCGCTTTCGACGCGCATGGCATCGAGGCGACCCTGCACCGGCAGCCGCCGGGCGAGCCATGCTCCGACGTCGTGGAAGAAACCGCGAAGGCGCTGCGGGCCTCCCGCGCCGAAGGCGTTGTCGCCCTGGGCGGCGGCTCGGCGATCGACGCCGCCAAGGCCACCGCCGTGCTGGCGGCCAATCCGGATTACCGCGTGGCGGATCTCGTCGAGCCGGACAAGCCGTGGCGCCGCCGCCTGCCGTTGATCGCCGTGCCGACGACGGCGGGGACCGGTTCCGAGGCGACGAACGTTTCGGTCATCACCGATGCGGGCAACCGGCGCAAACGGGTGATCGCGCATACCGATCTCGTGCCCGATCTGGCGCTGATCGATGCCTGCCTGACCCTGGAAGTGCCGCCCCGGTTTACGGCGATCACCGGCATCGATGCGCTGACGCACGCCATCGAGGCCTACGTCGCGACGAACGCCACGCCGCTGACCAAGGCGCTGGCGTACCGGGCCGCGCACATGATCGGCGACGCCTTGCCGATTGCCGTCGGCAAGGGCAGCGACGTCGCGGCGCGCGAGGAAATGGCGCTGGCCTCCTACATGGCCGGCATTGCGTTTTCCAACGCCGGCCTGGGACTCTGCCACGCGCTGGCGCACCGGATCGGCCCGGTCTATGGCTTGCCGCACGGCCTGGCGAACGCCGTGATGCTGCCTTCGGTGATGCGGTTCAACGCGCTGGTCTGCAAAAAGTCCTACGCCGACATCGGCCTCGCGCTGTCGGGAACGATCCTCTCCGCCGAGGAAACGATCGGCCATATCCAGCGCCTGATCGTCGAGGTCGGGTTGCCGGGGGACCTGGCCGCCGTCGGCGGCAAGGCGGAAGACTTCGGCGCTTTTGCCGACGAGGCGCTGCGCGATGTCTGCATCGAATCGAATCCGCGCACGGTTTCGCGCGAACAGATCATCGGGGTGTATCAGCATGCCTGCCTGCGCTGACGCCTTTCATTTCAATGGAGGGAAGCCTCGACGAGAGGAAAGCCTCGACGAAACGGAGTTGCTGTCGAAGTAAGGATGTTTTGAACCGGAAATTCATTGCGCCAAATCCCGGCGGGATCGGGAAGGCGCGTCACGTGAAGGAGGGAATATGGACAATATCAACGTCATCATCATGTGGATCATGATGATTTTCATGGCTCTCGCGGCGCTGGATCGCGTTTTCGACCAGTTCGGCGGAACCGAGGAGGTTCTCGGCAAGATCGGCCTGGGTTCCGTCGGCAAGGCCATCGGCGGCTCGGGCAAGCAGTTCGAGGAAGGCTTCATGGCGATGGGCGCGCTGGGCCTGGCGATGGTCGGCGTGATCGCGCTCGCGCCCGTGCTGGCCAACATCCTGCGCCCGGTCGTGGTGCCGATCTACACCGCGCTGGGCGCGAGTCCGGCGATGTTCGCCACCACGCTTCTCGCCAATGACATGGGCGGTTTCTTCCTCGCCAAGGAACTGGCGGGGGGAGATACCGCGGCATGGCTTTACGCCGGCCTGGTGCTGGGCGCGATGATGGGCCCGACCATCGTGTTTTCGATTCCCGTGGGGCTTGGCATCATCGACAAGGAAGACCGGCGTTTCCTCGCCATGGGCATCCTCGCCGGCATCGTCACCATTCCGCTGGGCTGCATCGCGGGCGGATTGGTCGCCATGGCCTCGAACATCGTGGTTGACGGGCAGCCGGTGGTGTTCTCGATGAACATGATCCTGATGAACCTGATTCCGGTCATCGCCATCTCGGCGCTGATCGCGCTGGGCCTCAAGCTGATCCCCGAAAAGATGATCTCCGGCTTCCAGATATTCGCCAAGTTCCTGGTCGCGCTGATTACCATCGGGCTTGCCTGCGCGGTGTTCCAGACGACGCTGGGCGTGTCGATCATTCCCGGCATGGACCCGATTTTCATGACCGGGGACGACAAGGCGGGGGCCATCATGCGCGCCGTCGAGACGATCGGCTACATCGCCTGCGTGCTGCTCGGCGCCTATCCGATGGTCTTCCTGCTGACGCGCTGGTTCGGCAACCAGTTGATGAAGATCGGTTCGTTGCTGAAAATGAACGATGCGGCGGCGGCCGGCATGGTGGCCACGCTGGCCAACAACATCCCGATGTTCGGCATGATGAACAAGATGGACGACCGCGGCAAGGTCATCAACGTGGCGTTCTGCGTCTCGGCGGCCTTCACCTTTGGCGACCACCTTGGCTTTACCGCGGCGAACATGCCGCCGATGATCTTCCCGGTGATCGTCGGCAAGCTGGTCGGCGGCTTCACCGCGATTTTCGTCGCGTTGATGATCGCGCCGAAGCCGGCGGCCCAAACGTCGTGACTTTCGCCGAACGCCGAAAAGACCGGAGAATCTGGATCACGCCATGAGCGCCCGACAAATCGACAGCGTTGGCATCGACATCGGCACGACGACGACGCAGGTGATTTTCTCGCGCCTGGAACTCATCAACCGCGCCTCGGTTTCGCAGGTGCCGCATTATGAGTTTTCCCGGCGCGAGATCACTTATCTGTCGCCGGTGATCTTCACGCCGTTCGATGGCGAAGGGCGCGTCGGCGTCGAGGCGCTCAGGGCTTTCATCCTCGATCAATATCGGGCGGCGGGACTTGCGCCCGCAAAGGTCGAGACCGGCGCCATCATCATCACCGGGGAAACGTCCAAGGCCCGCAACGCGCGCGAGGCGATCATGACGCTGGCGGAGGCGCTGGGCGATTTCGTCGTCGCGACCGCCGGGCCGCATCTGGAATCGGTGATCGCGGGGCAGGGCGCCGGGGCCGGCGATTACTCGCGCGAGCATGCCGCGCGCGTCCTCAACATCGACATCGGCGGAGGCACGTCGAACTATGCCGTTTTCCAGGCCGGGCGCGTGGTCGACACGGCTTGCCTCAACGTCGGCGGGCATTTGATCGAGACCGACCGGAACGGCCGCGCGACCAGGATACACGCGCCCGCCCGGCGGATTCTGCGCGAGTTGTCCGGCGCTTCTTCCGGCGCGCCGGGCCATGCCGCGGACGATGCGGCTTCGATCGGCCTGCCGCGGCTCGAGGCCGTCGCCCGGCGCATGGCCGCGCTGATCCATGAAGTGGCGGCCGGGCAGGCGTCCGCGCTGGCAAGCGAACTGCTGATGACCGATTGCCTGCGCGCCGGACATCGCTACGACGCGGTGTTCATCTCCGGCGGCGTCGGCGAATGTTTCTATCGCCCGCGCGAGGACCGCCTCTTCGAGTTTGGCGACATCGGCCCGCTGCTCGCGCGCGCGCTGCGCGCCGACGGGAATTTCGCCGCGCTGCCGGTCGTTCCGGCCAGGCAGACGCTGCGCGCCACCGTGATCGGCGCCGGCGCCTACACGCTGTCGCTGTCCGGCAGCACGATCTGGCTCAATTACCGGCGTTTGCCGATCCGCAACGTCCCCGTCGTGCAACCGCACATCCTGTGGAGCGACGTGACGCGAGCGCGCCTGGCGGACGATTGGAGCATCAACGCCGCGCGGATGGATCTCGACCCGGCCAGCGACCTCCTGGCGCTCGCCCTGCCCGGCGACCTGCCCGTGAAGTACCGCGACGTGCTCGTCGCGGCCGATGAATTACGCCGTTTCAATGAGCGGCACGACAACCGGAAACACCCGCTGATCGTCATCGCCCGGCAGGATCTGGGCAAGATTCTCGGCATGGAACTCCAGCCCGCGCTTGCCGGACGCGAACTGGCGGTCATCGACGAGGTAGACACCCGCGAGGGCGACTACGTAGACATCGGCAAGCCTTTCTTTGGCGGCGAGATCGTTCCGCTGACCGTCAAATCCTTAGCCTTTCCATCTTGATTTTCGAGTGATAGGGGTCACCATGAAGCTCAAAACTACGTTGTTCGGAAAAACTTACCAATTCAAGGATGTCAAGGATGTACTTGCCAAGGCCGGGGACGCCCGCTCCGGCGACGTGCTGGCCGGCGTCGCCGCGCAAAGCGCGCAAGAGCGGGTGGCCGCCAAGCAGGTGCTCTCCGAGATGACCCTCGGGGATCTGCGCGAGAATCCCGTCATTCCCTATGAAGAGGATTGCGTCACGCGCGTCATCCAGGACGCCGTGCACACGGGCGCCTACAACCAGTTGCGCAACTGGAGCGTAAGCGAATTCCGCGAATACGTTCTGTGCGACGACGTGTCGCTCGCCGACATCGAATTCCTGCGCAAGGGGCTGACTTCCGAAATGGTTTCCGCCGTCACCAAGATCTGTTCCAACGGCGACCTGATCTACGGCGGCAAGAAGCTGTGGGTGACGAAAAAAGCCAATACCACGCTCGGTTTGCCCGGCACTTTCTCCTGCCGCCTGCAACCGAACGACACGCGGGACGACATCAACAGCATCCTGTCGCAGATCTACGAGGGCCTGTCCTACGGCGCGGGCGACGCGGTGATCGGCGTCAATCCGGTCACCGACAACGTCGAGAACGTCAAGCGCATTCTCGGCGCGCTGCAGGAAGTCATCGACAAATACAGGATTCCTACCCAGCCTTGCGTCCTGGCGCACGTTTCGACGCAGATCGAAGCGATCCGCCAGGGCGCGCCGGGCGGCCTGATTTTCCAGAGTATCTGCGGCAGCGAAAAAGGCCTGAAGGAGTTCGGCGTGACCATCGAACTGCTCGACGAGGCGGTCGTCGTCGGCAAGAGTTACAACCGCATCGCCGGCTCGAACTTCATGTACTTCGAAACCGGCCAGGGTTCGGCGCTTTCCGCCAACGCCCACAACGGCGCCGACCAGATGACGATGGAAGCGCGCAACTACGGCCTGGCGCGCCGTTACGATCCCTTCCTGGTCAACACCGTCGTCGGGTTCATCGGACCGGAATATCTGTACAACGACCGGCAGATCATCCGCGCCGGTCTGGAAGACCACTTCATGGGCAAGCTGTCCGGCATTCCGATGGGCGTCGACTGCTGTTACACCAACCACGCCGACACCAACCAGAACTCGAACGAGACGCTGATCGTCCTGCTGGCGGCCGCCGGCTGCAATTACGTCATGGGCATGCCGATGGGCGACGACATCATGCTCAATTATCAAACTTCGGCCTTCCACGACACGGCGACGGTACGGCAGTTGCTGGGTCTGCGTCCCGCGCCGGAATTCGAGGCATGGCTGGAGAAGATGGGACTGATGGAAAACGGCAAGCTCACCGCGGCGGCGGGCGACGCTTCTTTCTTTTTCGAAAAATAGCAGGAGCACACCATGGATCAAAAGCAAATTGAAGACCTCGTTCGCCGTGTGATGGTAGAGATACAGAGCGGCGGCGCGAAAACCGGAGGGCCGGCCGCGTCCGGCGGAGCGGTCGTTCCCGAAAACGGCCTGCCGGATCTGGGCAGCGACGAAATCAAGTACCACATCGGTGTGCATCACCCCAAATGCCCCGACGTGCTGGCCGAGCTGCGCAGGAACACGGGCGCCCGCGTCGCCGGCGGACGGACGGGCCCGCGCCCGAGAACGCTGGCGCTGCTGCGCTTCCTGGCCGACCACTCGCGCTCCAAGGACACCGTGCTGAAGGAAGTGCCCACGGCGTGGATCGAGAAAACCGGCCTGCTCGAAGTGCGGACCGAAATCACCGACAAGGACGTTTATCTCACCCGCCCGGACATGGGGCGCCGGCTGTCCGACGAGGCCGTCGCGACGCTCAAGGAAAAATGCAAGAAGAATCCGCAAGCGCAGGTGGTCATCTCCGACGGTTTGTCGACCGACGCGGTCACCGCCAACTACGATGAACTGCTGCCGCCGCTGATGAAGGGCTTGCAGAACGCCGGCATCGACGTCGGAACGCCGTTCTTCGTCCGCTACGGCCGGGTCAAGGTCGAGGACCAGATCGGCGAACTGCTCGGCGCGCACGTGGTGATCCTGCTGATCGGCGAGCGCCCCGGCCTGGGGCAGTCGGAAAGCCTGTCGTGCTACATGGTCTACAAGCCGACGACGGAAACCGTGGAGGCGGACCGCACCTGCATTTCCAACATCCACCATGCGGGAACCCCGCCGGTCGAGGCCGCCGCCGTCATCGTCGATCTCGCCCGGAAGATGCTGGAGAAGAAGGCTTCCGGCATCGCGCTGAACCGCTAGAAATACCCGAGAACAGAAAAGGAGAAGTTCATGGCTACTTTGGATTACATCAAACCCAATGTCCGCGCGGTTCGCCTGATTGCTTCCGTGCATCCGGATTTCAAGAAAAAACTGGAACTGCCCCCGCACGTCAACAGCCTGGGCCTGCTGACCGCCGATTCGGACGACGTGACCTACATCGCCGCCGACGAAGCGACCAAACAGGCGCAAGTCGAAGTGGTCTACGGCCGTTCGCTGTACGCGGGCGCCGCGCATTCGTCGTCGCTGACCGCCGGGGAAGTGATCATCGTCCTGGGCGGGCCGACCCCGGCGGAAGTGCGCGCCGGCCTGGACGCGATGATCGCCACGATCGAGGACGGCCCGGCGTTCCAGTGGGCCAACGACGAAGAGACGACGGCGTTCCTCGCGCACCTCGTTTCGCGCACCGGCTCCTACCTGTCGAAACTGGCCGGAATCCCGCAGGGCGACGCCATTTCCTACCTGATCGCGCCGCCGCTGGAGGCTTTCTACGGCATCGATCAGGCGGTGAAGGCGGCCGAGGTCGAACTGTCGACCTGGATCGCGCCGCCGTCCGAGACCAACTATGCCGGCGCTTTCCTCTCCGGCAGCCAGGCGGCTTGTCAGGCGGCGTGCAACGCTTTCCGGGATTCCATCGTCGAGATCAACCGTTGCCCGATCAAGTGTTCATGAATCCGCGCCGGCATCCATGACGGGAGGAAAGGCGTCGCTTATGGGAACGATCAATTCTCTGGGATTGCTTGAAGTGCGCGGCCTGGTGGCCGGCATCGAGGCGGCCGACGCCATGCTCAAGTCGGCGCGGGTCAGGCTGTTGCGTCAGCATCAGATCAATCCCGGGCTGATCACGCTGGTGGTCGAGGGGGATCTGGCCGCCTGCCGCGCCTCGGTCGATGCCGGTGTCGCCGCCGCCAGCCGGATCGGTGAAGTCATCTCGCAGCGGATCATCGGCGCGCCGGACGGGGACACCGACGCTTTCGTCTTGGAGCTGGCCGGCCGCAGCGCCTTGCCCTTCGCCGGGCCGGGCGGGGAAAAAACGCCGCCGGCCGCGGCGGCGGAACGGTACGCCGCGCAGGCTTCCGTCGCGGCGGAGGCGGATGCGGTGGTGGAAGCGCCGGAGCCGGAGAAGGAACCGCCGCTGGAAAGCGCGGCGACGTCGCTGGCCGACGTTGTCGATTTTCTGTCCCGCGCCGCCCGCGGCTTCACCTGGCGGGAACTCGGCGGACGCTTCCCGAATCTGCCGCCGGCGATCCGCGGCGAATTGGAGCAGGCGGTCAAGGACGGCAGACTGGGCAAGGCCGGCGGACGTTACAGGGCCGCCCGGGGCGATAAACCGGCGTCTTCCGCGACAGGGAAAAAGAGGACGAAATGAACGCCGCCGGCATCGCTGACCGCGTGCGCGCCGCCGGAGTCGTCGGCGCCGGGGGAGCGGGCTTTCCGACCCACGTCAAGCTGGCGGCCCGGGCCGAAATTTATCTCGTCAACGGCGCTGAATGCGAGCCGCTGCTCAAGGTCGATCAGCAGCTTGCCGCGAAGTACGCGGCGGATCTCTCGCGCGGCCTCGCCCTGGCGATGGAATCCACGGGCGCGCGCGAAGGCATCGTCGCGCTCAAGGCCAAGTACGCTCCGGCGATCGAGGCCCTGACGCCGCTTTTGCCGGACAATGTCCGCATCCATATCCTCAAGGACGTCTATCCGGCGGGCGATGAAGTCGTTTCCATCTGGATGGCCACTGGCCGGCGCGTCCCGCCCGGCGGCATCCCGCTCGACATCGGCGTCGTCGTCAGTAACGTGCAGACCTTGATCAACGTCGCGCGGGCCGTCGATTCGGACGCGCCGGTCACGCATCGAACGCTGACGGTCGGCGGCGCGGTCGCCGCGCCGATCACCGTCAGCGTGCCGGTGGGAACGCCGCTCCGCGAAGTGGTGGCGCTCGCCGGCGGCCCCACGGTCGAACCGGCGGCGTACATCAACGGCGGGCCGATGATGGGGCGCTTGCTCGACAATCTCGACGAACCGGTCACCAAAACGACCGGCGGGATCATCGCGCTGCCCGAAAAACACCTGTTGATCCAGCGCCGCCGCCGTTCCATGCAGGCCGAGCTGCGCATCGCGCGCACCGTCTGCGAACAGTGCCGCCTGTGTACCGAGCTGTGCCCCCGCCACATCGTCGGCCACGAGCTGCCGCCGCATCTCATCGTGCGCGCGGTCAACTACAACAGCGTCGGCCAGCCGACCGTGCTGCTGTCGGCGCTGACCTGTTCCGAATGCGCCGTGTGCGAGGCCTGGTCTTGCCCCGTCGGCATCTCGCCGATGCGGATCAATCGCTCGCTGAAGGCGCAATTCCGGGCGAGCGGCGGAAAATACGCGGGAACGCTGCGTCCCGCCGACCCGATGGCCGCGCATCGGCTGGTGCCGATTTCGCGCCTGATTCCGCGCCTCGGGCTTGGCGACTACAACAAGAAAGCGCCGCTGGACGAGACGCCCTGCCGCCCGGCCAGGGTCGCGCTGAAATTGCGCCAGCATCTCGGCGCGCCGGCCCAGGCCGTCGTGGTGGCGGGAGACCGCGTCCGGCTTGGCCAACCGGTGGCCGAAATCGCGGAAGGGGCGCTCGGGGCGCGCGTCCATGCCAGCATCGACGGAATCGTCGAGTCGGTGGACGCCGAGGCGATTTACTTGCGGGCTTTGCATGAACCCGCTCAAAGTCCCGGCGAGCGCGGCGGGAACGAGGCGCGGGAGACACGGCCGTGAACAAAAAAAACGGAGTAGCCATGCGCAGAAACAATAACGGGAGTCGTCCATGCATGCGATAGGGCTGATCGAATTGAACAGCATCGCCGTCGGCGTGGAAGTCGCCGACGCGATGGCCAAGACGGCGATGGTGGAAATCCTGACCGCGAAAACGATTTGCCCCGGCAAATTCATCGCGCTGATCGGCGGCGACGTGGCGGCGGTGCGCCAGGCCATCGGGGCGGGACTGGAGGTTTTGCCGGAAACGGTCGTCGACCACTTCGTCATCCCCAACGTTCATCCGTCCGTCCTGCCGGCCATCAGCGGCGGTAACGCCGTCGATAACGTCGCGGCCGTCGGCGTGATCGAGACGTATAACGTTGCAACGACGATCGAGGCTTGCGATGCCGCCGTCAAGGCCGCGCGGGTCGAGCCAATCCGCATGCATCTCGCGTTCGGCATCGGCGGCAAGAGTTACGTCGTGCTGACCGGCGATGTCGCCGACGTCAATGCCGCGGTCGAAGCCGGCGCGGCCGTCGCCTCGGCAAAAGGGTTTCTGGTCCAGTGCGTCGTCATTCCACGTCCGCACAAGCAGGTCGTCGAAGCGTTGCTTTGACTTTTAATCACATCACAAGGGGGAAGAGGATGAAATTACATTACACCAGGAAGTTGCTGATCGCGACAGCGGTCGCGTTGAGCATGGGCATGGGGCTGGCGGGTTGCGCCGGCACCGGAACGTCCGGCGGCGCCCAGGTCGCGGCAAGCCAGCAGGCCATCAAGCTGACGCCGCGCAATTGGGACAGCTTCAACCGCGAACAGCTCGACAATTTCATTGCCGCCTACGGCAATGCCAGCGCGAGCTACAACCCCGGCAAGCGCCCTTACGTCGTGTTCGACTGGGATAACACCAGCATATTTCTCGACATCGAGGAAGCCGCGCTGATCTACCAGTTGGAAAACCTCGTCTTCGGCGCGACGCCCGCGCAGCTGGACAAGGCCATCCGCATGAACATCGCTGACAAGAGTTTCGCCAAGGGATTCAACAACGCGGCCGGAGAAGCGGTGAACATCGACAAGGTCGCGCCGGACATCATCGAGAGCTACACCTGGCTATACAACAACTACCAGGGTCTGAAGGGCGGCAAGTCGCTCGAGGAAGTGAAGAAGAGTCCGCATTACATGAATTTCATCACCAAGGTTCGCTACCTGTACGAAGCGATCGGCGACACTTTCGATCATGCGGTTTCCTACCCCTGGGTGACGTATCTGTTCACCGGCATGACCGAAGCGCAAGTGCGCAAGCTGACGCGCGACACCGTGGCCTGGCAACTGAAGCAGCCGGTCGAGTCGGTCAAATGGACGAGCCCCGCCAGCCAACCGGGCAAGGCCGGCGTCCTCAGCATCAGCTGGAAGAATGGCCTGCGCCTGCTTCCCGAAATGCAGGAGTTGTACGATGTGCTGCGTAAATCGGGATTCGACGTCTATGTCTGCTCTGCTTCCTTCATCGACGTCATCAAGGAAATTTCTTCAAACCCCGAATACGGCTATCGCAATCCGGAAAACATGGCATACGCCATGGAACTCGAACGCGACGCCAACGGCCGGCTCATGACTGAATTCCGCAAGGGCTACGATCAGACGCAAGGCAAAGGCAAGACGAAGACGATTGAGCGCTTCCTCGTTTCCAGGTACGGCTATGGCCCGCTGATGATCGCCGGCGACAGCGAAGGCGACCAGAACATGATGGGCGACTTTGCCGACACGAAGATCGTGCTGATTGTCAACCGTCTGCGCAGTCCGAAAACGGACATCGGCAAGTTCTCCAAACTCGCCGTCGAGAGCTATGGCAAGCCGGGCGCCAAATTCCTGCTGCAAGGCCGTGACGACAACAAGGGCGTTCTCGTGCCCTCGCAGTTGCACTACAAACTGGGAGCCAAGGAAGGCCAGGCGCTCAGATGATCCCGTAAAAAGCGGATAACCAAAGAGCACGGAAAACATGGGGGAAAAACAAGCAGAGCGGGTTGAATCGCGTTTTTCCTCCGTGCGCTCCGTTGCGCCGGGTTCTTCGTTGAAAGCGGCTTTGGAGAATTTCAACTTTTGAATTGTGTATATCCACAAGATACGAACCAGCCCCGGCATCGTTTGCAGAAACGAGATTCGGGGCGGTTTTACTCGGCAGCCAGTAATTTTGTATGCATGAATATGCCAAATACGCAAACGACTCCGGATTGCGTCATTGCGAGGCCCGAAGGACCGTGGAAACCCAAACTCTGTTCCAGTGGTTTCCTTGAATTTCCGTAAGCTGTTGAAAGTAATTGATTTTTCATTTTTCACAGTCTGCCAGAAGCGACGGAAATCCACGGGCAACCGGAGTTTTTGAGTCCGTTTTTCAGTCCAGAAATCGGAGTGAAACTTGTTCCGGTTTTTCTTTGGCGAAATGGGACGAAGAGCATAAAAAAATTGTCGCGTTTCATGTGATCATATTCCCCGACGTAGCTGGCCGTTGTTCCGGGCGCAGGATATTCTTTTATCATTCCCGCCCGGAAAGCGGCCCGTCTCCCTCACTACAGCAAATACAGGAGGCCTTCTCATGAAAATCCATCCGATGGCCCGCACCGCCCCGCAAATCCGCGCGGAAATCCGTACCTCGCCCCTTTCCCAGCGGGAAAAGGCCCGGCGCTACAACGTCAGCCGCGCCACTATCCG
>JAISNE010000428.1 GCA_031276375.1 Accumulibacter sp. | reverse complement strand
GTTTGCCTGCTCGTCGATTGCCTGACGCTGTGGCTGTCGAATCTCCTCTTCGCCGGCGCGGCGGCGCGGCAGGCCGAGGCCGGCCAGGCGATCGATTGCCCGCTGCTCGGCGACGAAGTACAGGCCTTGATCGACATCCTGCCGCGATTGCCGGGCCGGATCGTCCTGGTGTCCAATGAAGTCGGCTGGGGCATCGTGCCGATGGCCCCCGTCGCGCGCCTGTTCGCCGACGAGCAGGGCCGGCTCAATCAACGCGTGGCGGCCGTATGCGAGCGCGTCACGCTGGTGGCCGGCGGCCTGCCCCTGACGCTCAAGCCGCCAACGGAACGCCAGCAAGCCATTGGCGACGGGTATTCATGAGCATGAGTCGAGCCGCCGCGGCGAAACTTTCGACGCAAGCGTCATAGCAAGTCAAGTTGCGCTCAACGGCCCCTTGACACACAAGTCCGACGTGACAGGATTCCGGTCGTTTTTTTGCCTGTCACGATGGTTTGCAGCTTGGTATCAATGGCCCGCGTGGGCCGGTTTTGCCTCGGGCGAGGCGTCAAGCGAGGTGATGACCCATTCGCCCTGGCCGCGCTCGACGAACTCGAAGGCGATCCGCTCGCCCGGTCGCAATCCTTCCAGCAGCGCCGCGTGGGCCGCCTTGAACTCCATGGTCATGGCGGGCCAGTTGAGCGTGGCGACCGGGCCATGGCTGACGTTGAGCGCGCCGGAGGCGGGGTCGATGTCCTCGATCTGGCCTTCGGCGCGGTGGCTGACCGCTCCGGCCGCCGGCGAATCCGGGCGGGGCCGGGTTTCCGCCGCGCCCAGGCCAGCGAGCGCGGCCTTGAGGTTGCTTTCCGCGTCGATCAGGAAATTGGCGGCGACCACGACCCGCTCGCCTTCTTTCACTCCGTCGAGGATTTCCACCTGACTGTCGCCGCGCGCGCCCAGCCTGAGCTCGCGCGGCTCGAAACGGCCTTCGCCCAGTTCGACCAGCACGATCTGGCGCGTGCCGCTGTCGATGACCGCCGAGGCCGGCACGGTGAGCGCCGTGCCGCGCGTCTCGACCGGCAATTCCAGTTGGGCGAACATCGCGGGCTTCAGCAACAGGCCGGGATTGTCCAGTTCGACCCGCACCGGCACGGTGCGCGTGGCGGCGTTGAGCGTTGGATAAACGTAGCTCACCTTGCCCTCGAACAGCGTGCCGGGATAGGCGTTGAGGCGCGCCCTGGCGACGGCGCCGGGGGCGATCAGCCCGATGTCCTGTTCAAAGACGTCGGCGATCACCCAGACCGACGACAGGTCGGCGATCTGGTAGAGCGTTTCGCCCGGCATGAAGCGCATGCCCTGCACCGCTTTCTTCTCGGTGACGACGCCCGCCACCGGGGAACGGAAAGTGAGCGTGCGCCTGGCCGCGCCCGAACGGGCCAGCGCCTTGATCTGCTCGCCGGAAATGTCCCAGTTCCTGAGCCGCGCGAGGCTCGCCTCGGCCAGTTGGCGCATGCCCGCGCGCGCCGGCTCGTCGGCGTCCCGGAGCGCTTCCATCCCTTGCGCGGCGATGGCGTATTCGCGCTGCGCCGAAACCAGCTCGGGGCTGTAAACATCGAACAGCGGCTGCCCCTTGCCGATCGGCTGGCCGGTGACGTTGACGTGCAGACGCTCGACATAGCCTTCGAATTTCGGGGCAATGACGTAAAGACGCCGCTCGTCCGGTTCGACGCGGCCAACGGCGCGCACGACCCGGTCGAGCGCGCGCCGTTGCGCGGCCTCGGTGCGCACGCCAAGCTTCTGGACCTTCTCGGTGCTGATCCTGACGCGCCCGGCGGCGGCCGGCTCGTCGCGCTCGCCACTTTCCTCGCCCGCATAGACGGGGATGTAGTCCATGCCCATCGGGTCCTTCTTGGGAACCGGCGAGGTGTCGGGCAAGCCCATCGGGTTGCGGTAATAGAGCGGCTGGCGTTCTTTCGCGGCGCTCCCGGCGGCGCTCGATGAAGCCAGCGTCACGCCGCGGAGGGGGACGCCATTGGCTTCCAGCCAGTAGTAGCCGCCGGCTCCGGCGAAAACGACGCCAAGCGCCACGCCGAGCGCGACTCCCGTGCTTCCCTTCATAAATCTTCTCCCAGCAATCTTTCGATTTCGGCCAGACGGATCCGCGCCTCGGATTGCGCCTTGACCTGGGCGAGCCGCGCCTTGCGGATTTGCTGCTGCGCTTCGAGCAGCGTGGCGAAATCGACCTGGCCGTTCTCATAGGCGGCGAGCGCCGAATCGAAGGTCAATCCGGCCTGCGGCAGAAGACTTGTCCCGGCCAGCGTTTCCGCGCGCCGGGCCGCTTCGATGCCGGAGAGATTTTCGGCCAGTTCGGAGAGCACCTGGTTGGCCGTGGCCTCGCGCCGCGCGCGCGCCGCCGCGAGCATCGCCTCGGACTCGCGCTCCATGGCGCGCCTCGAATCCTGTCGCAGGGGAATGTTGAATTCGACCATCAACTCCCATTCCTTGATCGAATTCCGGTACTGCACGGGCGTCACGCCGAGCATGAAATCGGGATAACGCTCCTTGTAGGCCAGCTCGCGCTTCTTCTCGGCGGACAAGATCGCGGCATCTTCGGCGAACAGCCGGGGATTGCCTCCGCGCACGCGCTCTTCGAGCGCCGCGTGATCGAGCCGGGCCGGAGCCGGCAGCGGAGACAGCGCCTCGGGTTCGGCCAGCGGCGCGCCGGCGGGGCGCGAGAGCAGCATGTTGACGCGCGCGCGCAACATCCGGCCTTCGTTTTCCAGCATGATCAGATCGTTGCGCATCGCCGTCTGTTCGACCTGCGCGCGGATGACATCCTGCTGCATGCCCAATCCTCCCGCGTAACGGGCCTGGGCGGTTTGTTCCAGACGCGCCGTCAGGTCCAGGATTTCGCGCGTGATCCGCTCGTTGTGGCGCAGCAGGTACAACCGCGCGTGCGCCGCCTTCAGCCGCGCCGCGATCTCGGCCCAGGCGCCATACGCCCTTCCCCGCGCTCCGTCGGCGTCGAGTTCGGCGATTTCGCGCTTCAAATCGCGCTTGCCGAACCACGGAATTTCCTGGCTGACGGTGTATTTGGTGCTGCCCACCCGACCCGGCAAGAGCGTCGGATTCTGCTCGCCCATCCGGGTGAGGTCCATCAGCTCGACACGGAATCTCGGATCGGGCAGGGCGCCCGCCGGCGTTACCCGTTCCCTGGCCGCCTCCGCCTCATGGCGCATCGACGCGTACTCGGGATTGTTCCGCCGGGCGTGGTCGAGCAGGCTGGCGACGGTGCGGCCCGGTATGTCATCGCCGGCGCGGGCCACGCCGGGCAGGCCGAGCGCGACAATGAGGACGGTCAGCCCGGCCAGCGCGAATTTCATTTCACCGCCTCGAAGCGCACGATGGTCAAGGCGCCGCCAACCGAATCGGCGACGAAGCGAATCCTGTCGCCGACCCGCATTTGATCGAGCCAGGACAAATCCTTGACGCGGAACGCCATGGTCATCGCATGCGGCATGTTCAGGTTGGTCAGCGGACCGTGCGCCAAGGTAATCTTGCCGCTGGCCTTGTCGATTTTCTTGACCGTCCCGTCGACCAGGCTGTCTTCCGCGGACACGGCCACGGGCGCCCCCGCGTGCCCCCCGTGATCCGCGTGAGCGCCGTGGCCGCCCTGGGCGGCGTGGGCCGGAAAAAGAACGAAGCCGGC
>JAISNE010000389.1 GCA_031276375.1 Accumulibacter sp. | reverse complement strand
GTCGTCGTTTTCCAGGGCGGGTATGAATTGCCCGGAATAACAGCCGGAAACGACGATGATCCGCCGCTCGATGCCGGCTTCGTCGAGGAGCGCGCGCAGGCTTGCCGGGGTGATGTCGGCGAATGCCAGGGGCGGGAGAACAGGCGAGAAGCCGCGTTCCCGGTGGCCGTGCGAGGTCGTGAACAAAAAAGAGGGCGTCTTCCGGGTTCATGCGGCTGGCGATGCCGGACAAGGCGCGGCGCAAGGATTCGCGGTTGGCGAAGGGGATCTCGTGGGCGCTGTCCTCTGTCCTTGTTGTTCGCCAGCAGCAGCGTGTGACCCCGCGCGCCGAAACGGTCGGCGAACAGGGTTTGCGCCATGCGTATCTCGTTCAGGAAAACTTTCTGGTCGTAGCCCGCCACGCCGAGAAAGAAAATTTCCGGCGTGTCCGCCTCGCCGGGGGCCAGCGCGGCGATCTGTCCGTCCAGGAGACGCGGTTGGCCGTAGAGAATCCCTTCATCGACCTTGAAATACGGCGTCTTTTCTCATTGCGCTCTTTCGGCGGAGGATACCCAGAGATCGATCGGGTCGTAGGAATTGAACGTGGCGTCGTAGGCAAAATAGCCGGCGAACCATGTCACGAGACAGAACACGCTTCTCCGTTGCGTATCGGCGTGCCGCATTTTACACGGATCGCATGAACCACGAAGCTTCTTGATTGGCAACGAACATCAGTTATTCCGTGGAGATAATACCGAAGGCAGTAATGGTTACGACGCGCAGCGCCAGCCGCAAAATTATCTTCCTGGAACTTCCTTGATTTTGAAGTGAATCCATGGGACATGGGCCTTCCTTGACGACGGATTTTCTCTCTTGAAAACCAAGTCATGATAACCAAATATCGGTGGCACATGATCTCCAACGACGATAACCTCGACTCCCCGCATTTCCGGAGTGTCGATGATCTTTTCCAGATTGTCAAAAAACTGCGCCTGATGCCGCAGGTTGTTGCACGCGTCAGATTTTTGAATACCGTAATCGGCGCATTGGAAACGTTTGTTATGAATATCGCTTTCCGCATAATAAAAATGCGAAGTCAGTGTCAGCCAATAGCTGAAAACCTTTTCATCCCCGGCTAGTTGTTTTCGTATCACAGGCAATATGTCCCAATCGCATACTCCTTCGAATGGAACGCAATGCTCTGAAATGCCCAGATTCTCTTTGAAGTGGGTTTCCTGGAATCCTGCCAGTTTGTACCAACTGCTCCGGCCATACATGATATCCACCGTATTGTGTGTTCCATGAGTTTTATAGCCCAGTTTTCTTAGTTGATTGGGAAAGCACTGCTGAAACCCCGTTTTGACTTTCAGCAAGTCCAATGAGGTGGTATCCAGGCGGCACAGTTCGCGCAATTCTCCCTGCACGGTCAATCCGAGGAATTGAAAA
Organism: Accumulibacter sp.; assembly: GCA_031276375.1. Taxonomy (GTDB): domain Bacteria; phylum Pseudomonadota; class Gammaproteobacteria; order Burkholderiales; family Rhodocyclaceae; genus Propionivibrio. Next base: position 5,405 of record JAISNE010000389.1, on the reverse strand, counting down.
CTGCCCTGCTTGAAGAATTCAAAATGATCGTTCTTGTCTTTCAGTTTTTGCAATACGTCTTCCTGTATTGCCTTGTTGTTTGGCTCTCCCCATGATTCCACGACTATCAGGAGTAATTTCCCGTTCAGGCCACGCCCTTGCATCAGGGCATCCCACCACGGTTGAATTGCGCTTTGCCACGAAGATTCATGCAAAACATCGGCATTCAGTATGTTTGAAAAATTGCGATTCTTGTTATCCAGGAAAAATGCCGTCCGGCTCTCGGCGAGTTTGTTTTTCATGAGAGTCGTATCGTAAGGCTCGGCTAAATGTATGATGACGTGACAGAACGCGAAAATTGAAAAAACGATGAGAGATTCGGTCATGCCTGTTTTCTTGGTCAAACGGCAGCAAAGAAAAACTGTGATTGCCAGGCCAACCAGAGTAATGAACGATAGCAAGATCAATATCTTGTCGGCTGAAAACATGAAACCAAGAAGATAAGGTATATCTTTTAAGGCCAGTGTCGGGAAGTATTCCAGCAAGATCAGAACATAATCCATGACGGAAGCCATGATAAAAATCATTATTCCACTCACGCGAGCCGGACGATACGGCATGACCGCCATTACGAGCGCCACCAGGTAGTCTATGTTGATATACGATCGATGAAATCCAAAATACAGTTGCGAAAGGCATATAAACAGATTTGGCAGAATAATGAATGTCACCGTAAAGGTTAGCAAGCGTCTTTTGTCGACGTCGATACTTATTGCAAGAATTTGTGAAAGGTTCATGGACGAGATAAAAAACGGCATCGATGGAAAGGGGACGTCCTCCAAGTCCGCGTGGTGGACGAAGGCGATGGTGATTCCGGTAAGCGCCGCCCGACTTGGATCAGCCCTGCGCGGGTTTTGTACAAGAACGGAGCGGCAAGTTATTCCGTCTCGGCAAATTTGGTTTGAACGGTGTGGCAGACATGGTTCTTTTCGGGACGCGGGCGATAGGTGAAGATTATAGGATAGGCGGGATTGACGAATGATGTGCGTGCTTTCATTCTACATCGGCTTATCCCCCATTACACGGATCGTATGCATCGTGGGCCTTGTTCGCTCGATCCAGTGCGAAAACGGTAATCCCGCGATCGTTCCGCGGGGACGCTTCGCCCCCCTCGTTTCGCGCCACACTTCGAAACTGGCGCGGCGCCGGGCACATTCAGCGGATCATCCGGCAAACCCCACCGGGGAGAATTCATGTACACCATCGTCACCGGCGCGGTCAAACCGGCGCGATACGCCAGGAAATGACCTATGTCGCCTTCCCGCAAATTCGCGCCGGCGCTTTTGCGCCAGGATGAGACTTGCCCGGACGCCGCCTCCGCTCCCGGCGAAAAACCGTCGAGCGTCTCCCGCGGTATCGCGCGCCCCTTTCCTGACTCGTCCGGAAAGGGGCGATGCGCCGACCCTGACACTACTGATTGCGGCTCCTTTTTTTGGGCTACAATCTGAATTTCCCGCTGCAAGCCTGTCTCATGACCAAATACGTTTTTGTTACCGGCGGCGTGGTGTCCTCACTGGGCAAGGGCATCGCGGCCGCTTCCCTGGGGGCGATTCTGAAGTCGCGCGGTATCCGCGTCACTCACCTCAAGCTCGACCCGTATATCAATGTCGATCCGGGCACGATGTCGCCGTTCCAGCACGGCGAGGTGTTCGTTACCGAGGATGGGGCCGAGACCGACCTCGATCTGGGTCATTACGAGCGGTTTTCCGGCGCCCGGATGTCGCGGCGCAATAATTTCACCACCGGCCAGGTGTACGATGCCGTGCTGAAAAAGGAGCGGCGCGGCGATTATCTGGGCAAGACCGTGCAGGTGATTCCGCACATCACCGACGAGATCAAGGCCAAGATCAAGGCCGGGGCCGAGGGGGCGGAGGTGGCGATCGTCGAGGTGGGCGGGACGGTGGGCGACATCGAGTCGCTGCCGTTTCTCGAAGCCATTCGCCAGATGGGGCTGGAAGGAGGGCGCAGCAATACCTGTTACATCCACCTCACCTTGCTGCCGTACATTCCGACCGCGGGCGAACTGAAGACCAAGCCGACCCAGCATTCGGTGAAGGAACTGCGCGGGATCGGCATCCAGCCCGATATCCTGCTGTGCCGCGCCGATCGCGCGATGCCCGCCGAAGAGCGGCGCAAGATCGCGCTCTTCTGCAACGTGATGCCCGAGGCGGTGATCGAGTGCGTCGATTCCGATTCGATCTACAGGATTCCCGGCATGCTGCATGAACAGATGATCGACGAGATCGTCTGCCACAAGCTCGACATCCTGGCGCGCGCCGCCGACCTGTCGGTCTGGAACGGACTCGTCGATGCGATCGAACATCCGAAGGTGATGGTGGATGTGGCTTTCGTCGGCAAATACGTCGATCTCGTCGAATCCTACAAGTCGCTGGTCGAGGCGCTCAGTCACGCCGGGATGCACACCGGGGCGAAGGTCAACATTCACTACATCGACGCCGAGAAGATCGAGGCGCAAGGCTGCGGCGCGCTCGAAAAAATGGATGCCATCCTGGTGCCGGGCGGTTTCGGCAAACGCGGTACCGAAGGCATGATCGCGGCGATCGGCCACGCACGCGCGCGCGGGATTCCGTATCTCGGCATTTGCCTGGGGATGCAGCTGGCGGTGATCGAGTACGCGCGCAACGAGGCCGGGCTGGCCGGGGCGCACAGCACCGAGCTGGAACCCGATACGCCGTATCCGGTGGTGGCGCTGATTACCGAATGGGCCGACCGCGAAGGCCGGGTCGAGCGCCGCGACGAGCATTCCAACCTGGGCGGCACCATGCGCCTGGGGGCGCAGCGTTGCCCGGTCGTGCCCGGCACGCTGGCGGCGGACATTTACGGCAAGGATGTCAATGAGCGCCACCGCCATCGTTACGAAGTCAACAATTTTTACGTTCCGCGGCTGGAGGCGGCCGGGCTGGTGATTTCGGCGCGCACGCCAAACGAGGCTCTGCCCGAGATCATGGAGTTGCCGCGGGAGCGGCATCCGTGGTTCGTCGGCTGCCAGTTCCACCCCGAATTCACTTCCAATCCGCGCACCGGGCATCCGCTGTTCATTTCCTTCGTCAAGGCGGCCATCGCCGGGCAGGGCGGGTCATGAAACTCTGCGGATACGAGGTCGGGCTGGACAGGCCGCTTTTCCTGATGGCCGGGCCGTGTACCGCGGAATCGCTCGAACTCTGTGTCGAGGTGGCCGGGGCGATGAAGGAAATTTGCGCCCGCCTGGATATTCCCTACATCTTCAAGGCGTCCTACGACAAGGCCAACCGCAGCTCGGGCGGCTCGCCGCGCGGGCCGGGGCTCGACGCCGGCTTGAAGCGGCTTGCCGAAGTGCGCCGGCAGGTCGGCGTGCCCATTCTCACGGATGTCCACGGCGAGGCCGAGGTCGGTGCGGCCGCCGCCGTGGCCGATGTGTTGCAGACGCCGGCTTTCCTGTGCCGCCAGACGGATTTCATTCATGCGGTGGCGGCGAGCGGCCGCCCGGTCAACATCAAGAAAGGCCAGTTTCTCGCGCCCGGCGACATGAAAAACGTCGTCGCCAAGGCCAGGGAAGCCAATGGCGGCGCCGATACCCTGATGGTCTGCGAGCGCGGCGCTTCGTTCGGCTACAACAATCTCGTCTCCGACATGCGCGGCCTGGCGATCATGCGCGAAACCGGGTGTCCCGTCGTTTTCGACGCGACCCATTCCGTGCAGTTGCCGGGCGGGCAGGGCGCCGCTTCGGGGGGGCAGCGCGAGTTCGTGCCGGTGCTGGCGCGCGCGGCCGTGGCGGCGGGGATATCCGGCCTGTTCATGGAGACGCATCCGTGTCCGGAAAAAGCGTTGTCCGACGGGCCGAACAGTTGGCCGCTCTACCGCATGGAAAGCTTGCTGGCGACGCTGGCGGATCTGGATCGAACGGTCAAGCGGGCCGGTTTCGAGGAATTGTGTTGATTGCCGCCCGTCGTCCTGGGGGCCGCTTTTGGGGCCATTGCCCGATCATTTTGATGAAAAGGAAGAATCATGAGTTCAGTCGTTGATGTCGTCGCGCGCGAAATACTCGACTCCCGTGGCAACCCCACCGTCGAATGCGATGTGTTGCTCGAATCCGGCGTGATGGGGCGCGCCGCGGTGCCTTCCGGCGCGTCGACCGGTTCGCGCGAGGCCATCGAATTGCGTGACGGCGACGCGGCGCGCTACAACGGCAGGGGAGTCACCCAGGCCGTGGAGAACGTCAATACCGAGATCGCCGAGGCGATCATCGGCCTCGACGCGCAGGAGCAGGCGTTCATCGACCAGACGCTGATCCAGCTCGACGGCAGCGAGAACAAGTCGCGGCTCGGCGCGAACGCCATCCTGTCCGTGTCGATGGCCGTCGCCAGGGCGGCGGCGGAGGAATCGGGCCTGCCGCTGTATCGCTATTTCGGCGGCTCCGGCGCGATGCAGATGCCGGTGCCGATGATGAATATCGTCAACGGCGGCAGACACGCCAACAACAACCTGGATTTCCAGGAATTCATGATCCTGCCGGTCAGCCAGAATTCTTTCCGCGAGGCTTTGCGCTGCGGCGCCGAGGTTTTTCACGCGTTGAAGAAATTGCTTGAGCAGAAGGGTTTTTCCACCGCGGTGGGCGACGAGGGCGGTTTCGCGCCCAGCCTGCCCAGCCTGGATGGCCATGCCGACGCCTTGCGGCTCATCGTGCAGGCGATCAAGACGGCGGGCTACCTCCCCGGCGAGGACGTGCTGATCGGCCTGGATTGCGCGGCCTCCGAATTCTATCGGGACGGTAAATACGTGCTGGCGGGCGAGGGGCTGGAATTGACGTCGGACCAGCTCATCGATTACCTGGCCAAGCTCGTCGACCAGTTCCCCATCATTTCCATCGAGGACGGCATGGCCGAAAGCGATTGGGATGGCTGGAAGTTCCTGACCGGCCGCCTCGGCGCCAAGGTGCAGATCGTCGGTGACGATGTTTTCGTGACCAACACCCGCATTTTCAAGGAAGGCATCAAGAAGGGCGTGGCCAACTCGATCCTGGTCAAGATCAATCAGATCGGCACGCTGTCCGAGGCTTTCGCCGCGATCGAAATGGCCAAGCGCGCCGGTTATACGGCGGTGATTTCGCACCGCTCGGGCGAGACCGAGGACAACACCATCGCCGACATCGCCGTCGGCATGAACGCCTTGCAGATCAAGACGGGTGCGCTGTCGCGCTCGGACCGCATGGCCAAGTACAACCAGTTGCTGCGCATCGAGGAGGATCTCGGCGATACGGCCAGCTATCCGGGGCTCGATGCGTTTTACAATCTCAGATGAAAACCGCCGTGTGGCCCGCGTCTCGTTCCGGTTCGCGCCGAAACTCAAAATACCGGGACGAGATGAAG